>JBGCEN010000168.1:0-10402 GCA_045106435.1 Rhodothermales bacterium | reverse complement strand
GCGCTTCAATCGAGGTTGCTGCAAGATCAGGCTTGCAGAAATACGGTGGGAAAAGCCCAGATCCGAAGAAACGCCGGCAAAGTCGCCAAAACCGTAATCGATCATAAACTGATTCAACTTGAGGCCAGCCCCTACATTGGGCGTTACGTCAAATCCCAATTCATCAGATACCAATACGCGGCTGATGCCGGCACGCAGAAATACAACATCCTTAAAATTGTACTCTGCACCTACACGTGGGTGAAAAGAAACATCACCAGCATTCAGTACAAAGGCCTGCTGTCCATCAAAGGCCACGTCGAGGTCAGCGGCAAACATCAGATTGCTTTGATCAAATGGTAGAATATAGCCGGCGCCCATTCGCAGCACTGGCAACACCAGAAATGTACCGCCTTGCGGGATTTCCTGTCCAAAATCTTCTAGCTGTGTCAGTTCTCCCTGATTAATACTCCAGCTCTGGAGCATCGTCGATACATCCTGTACGTTGGCACCAAGCAGCCAGCGCCCTGGTGTCCAATGCATGCCCACATCAAAACTGTATCCCCAGGCATCCGCAAAATCACCAATCGATCTGCGAATGATTTTACCTGTGAGTCCGAGGGTCAGGTCTTCATTCAAAGAACGCGCATAACTCAGCATAAACGCGTAATCCGCTGCTGATATGCGTTCAATAAAGTTTTCAGGATTTGGTTTGGGTTGATTGCGCTCAATATCCCATGCGTTAAGCGTTACGGGGATATCATCTACACCGCTTCGAATTATGGTGATGCCAACCGTAGAGTTGGCATTTATGGGTATCGCTGCGCCGGCGTAATCGAATGAAACAGCGCCGGCAAACCGCTCAGCATGCATGTAGGAGATTTCCGGGTATTCGATACCAGCCAGGCCGGCCGGATTCCAGTAGATCGCACTTACATCATGTACAACCCCAACATGGGTACCGCCCATGCCCAATGCACGCCCTCCTACGCCACCAGCGAGAAAGTCTGCACCGTATTTGGCTACTTTTTGTGCATTGGCCTGATCAGGCGCAATCGAAAAGAAGAGGATCGTCAGAAGGATAACCACCTGCTTAATGCGCAGGCCGGCTAACTTGGGAGAAATAGGATACTTCAATGGAAAGATAAGCTTGTCTTTCATATGCACACATAAGAACCGGCTGACGGTCCTTTTTTATTCGATTCTATGAGATGGAATAAATGTGGTAACTGTACAGAATCAGAGGCGTGTGCGAAATCAAAATTCAGAGAAAATAAGCGCGATATATATGTTTCGTTCGTACCAATCTACTATCGTTGCGTTCCCCTTGCTTTCTGGGGCATGGACAAGTTTATCGTGACTGGTGCGTTTTTGACTGAAAGACTGAAAGACTGAAAGACTGAAAGACTGAAAGACTGAAAGACTGAAAGACTGAAAGACTGAAAGAAATATATTACAATCTTCCATTCTTCCCTTCCCCCATCTATTCCAATCCTTTTGAACCCGGCACAATACATCGAGAAGAGCAAAAGATTACTGCGTCCTCTCCCCCCTCCCTTCGTCCTGTATAAAAGAATCGTATGAAAATGACTTGGCTTTAGATAAAGCAGACGCTTATCTTCTAAAAGCCCAGTTCTTTTAATCTAAACGCCATTCTCTATGGATTCTTTCACGATCAACGTCAATGGCACTGAGCATACCATTGAAGCAGTCGATGACATGCCTCTTTTATGGGTCATACGTGACCTCCTTGGGTTGCCGGGTACCAAATTTGGCTGTGGAGGTGGGTTTTGCGGAGCCTGTACGGTGCATCTCAACGGCATGGCCGTGCGTTCGTGCAGCACACCCATTTCCAGCGTAGCCGGCCAGCAAATCACTACGATTGAAGGGCTTTCTGAGGAAGGCGACCATCCACTACAGCGTGCATGGGATGAATTAGATGTTGCCCAGTGCGGCTATTGCCAGACTGGACAAATCATGAATGCTGCGGCCTGGATGAAGGATAACCCAAACCCTTCCGATGAGGAGATCGACCAGATGCAATCGGGCAATCTCTGTAGATGTGGTACCTACACACGAATTCGCGCAGCCATCAAACATGCAGCCCAATTATAGGCAGCTAATTTATTAAAGGAGCAAGCGATGTTTTTATTCGAAAATAATGCCCCATGGCAAGTGAAGTCTGCCAGCAGCGACCAAGCGCCGGCTTCTATTGCAAATCTATCCCGCCGGTCTTTTTTAAAAAGATCAACACTGGCTGCCAGCTCCACATTTATTCTGGGGTGGACCTCTGGATGTCAACCTGCCACAACCGGGGATTCAGAGGGGAGAATACCTGCGCAAGGTACCTTTATGGATGCCGGCTTTAAGCCCAATGTGTTTGTTGGCTTAAACGATGCCGGCGATGTATTTATCGTTTGCTCCCGTTCTGAAATGGGCCAGGGGATTCGCACAGGCATGCCCCCTGTGATAGCTGATGAACTCGAAGCTGACTGGAATCGGGTACACGTAATCCAGGCAGACGGAGATGCCAAGTATGGAGACCAAAACACCGATGGCTCCAGAAGTGTCCGCAACCATTTCACTGAATGGCGGCAAGCCGGCGCCACAGCACGTGCAATGCTTGTATCAGCTGCTGCGCAGACCTGGGACGTGCCGGCATCAGAATGCGTAGCCGTAAACCACGTAGTAACCCACACGCCGACTCAAAAAACGCTTGGATATGGTGAGTTGGCTGCAGCAGCTGCAACGCTTGATGTGCCTTCAGATGTGGCGCTGAAATCGCGCGACGAATGGCGATACATCGGCACGCCCATGCGCGGCATCGACAACAAAGCCATTGCCATGGGCACAGCCGTTTTTGGCATCGACGCACAGATACCCGGCATGGTATACGCCTCCATAGAACGATGTCCTGTTATTGGCGGCCGGCTGGTATCTTACGATGATACAACTGCGCTCTCGACCCCGGGCGTCCGCCAGGTCATTCAGCTTGAAGATGCGCCCCTCCCTCCTGCTTTTCGCGCACTCGGCGGCTTGGCCGTTGTGGGAGAAAATACCTGGGCCACTTTTCAAGGCCGCAAAGTACTGGAAATTGAATGGGACATGGGCCCTAACGCGGAGTATAATTCTACAGACTACCGCGCTACACTTGAACAAAGCGCCTCTTCGCCGGCGAAGGAAATCAGAAGCATGGGCGACATCACGCCAGCCTTTGCTTCTGCTGAGCAAACCGTTGAAGGCATGTACTATGTCCCGATGTTGGCACATGCCCCCATGGAGCCGCCCAACGCTTTGGCATGGGTTAAAGAAGACGGCACTTGTGAAATATGGGCCCCTACACAGGACCCTCAGACAGCCAAGCAAACAGTTGCGCAGATTCTTGAAATCGCCCCCGAAAACGTAACTGTACATGTCACCATGCTCGGCGGCGGTTTTGGCAGGAAATCCAAACCAGACTTCATCGTTGAAGCGGCCCTTATATCCAAAGCTGTTCGGGCTCCTGTAAAACTGACGTGGACGCGGGAGGATGAAATCCATTTCGATTATTTTCATGCACCAAGCATGCAGTATTTACGCGCCGCACTTGATGCTCAAGGCAAACCAACCGCGTGGTTGCACCGCACAACATTTCCAAGTATCAGTTCAACCTTTGCTCCAAATGTCGACTATGCGAGTGACGGCGAGTTAGGCCTGGGCTTTACCACCGTGCCGTTTGACATTCCAAATATGCGTTGTGAAAATGGCCCAGCATCTGCACACGTGAGAATCGGTTGGCTGCGCTCTGTATCGAACATCCATCATGCTTTTGCAGTCAACGCATTTGCCGGCGAAATGGCGCGTGCTGCAGGACGAGATGAAAAGGACTATCTGCTGGATTTAATAGGCCCTGACCGCAACCTGAATCACCTGTTCAGCGGCGAAACGGGTGCGTATGGCGAGGATCTAACCAAACACCCGTATGAAACCAGCAGACTTCGCGGCGTGGTTGAACTGGCTGCTGAAAAAGCCAATTGGGGCAGCGACTTACCCGAGGGCCACGCCTTGGGCATTGCTGTGCATTACAGCTTTGTCGCTTACGTTGCGCAGGTCGTTCATGCATCGATTGAAAACAATCAGGTGCGCGTGCATCGTGTAGATTGTGCTGTTGATTGTGGCACCTATGTGAATCCAGATCGCGTGAAGGCACAGATGGAAGGCGCAGTTGTCTTTGGTCTTTCGCTGGCGCTACATGGCAATATCACAGCCAAAGACGGCGCTATAGAGCAAAGTAATTTCCACGACTACCCTTTGTTGAGGCTAAATGAAACGCCTGACATTCACGTCCATCTTGTAGAATCAGAAGAGCCTCCGGGCGGCGTAGGAGAACCGGGTGTCCCGCCTGTTGCGCCGGCGTTAACCAACGCGCTAATGAAGATCACTGGTTCGCCGATCAGGGAGTTGCCGATACAGTTGGTTTAAAGTTATTAGTGGTTGGTTTTTAGTGGGTAGTAAGTAAGGGATTGAAAGAGACAGTCTTCCCACACTTGATACTCAATCGAGTTGAGCACAAGCATGGGATCTATGTAAGGATTTGTAAACCACAAGCTTCATGCTATTTATCTCAAGTCTCTGATATAGAATCAAGATGGCTAAAGCTGGAACTGATAGAAAAGGAAAACCAAAGATATTGGATCTGATGAAGGACTTTAATTAGCCTGAAGAATTGAGTATTAAGTGTGGGAAGACTACTCGGAGAGAGATCTGTAAACCGGTTTAGAAATTTCAACTTCAGATTCGCATTAGTGGGTAGCAAGGGATTCCTTTTAACTGTTAACTTATTATTTGCGCAGAATCTTTTCCATTGCTTTTCCCTTGGCTAGCTCATCGATCAACTTATCCAAATAGCGAATTTCCTGCATGACAGGCTCCTTGACGTCTTCCACACGAATGCCGCAAACAACCCCCTTAATCAAAGTCCGCGAAGGATTAAGGCTAGGAGCTTCCGCGAAGAAGGTCTCAAAGTCTGTCTTTTTTTCCAGCAGGTCTCGAAACTCTTTCTCGCCATACCCTGTCAGCCAACGAATGATCTCATCGACTTCTGCTTTCGTCCGTCCTTTTTTCTCCGCCTTGGTAACATAATGAGGATACACACTCGCGAAGCTCATTGTATAAATACGATGTTTTGCCATAATACTTATTGCTCCTTATCGATGGGAGGCCTCTCTACCACTCCTGAAGCCGGACTCCATTTTGATTACCGAAATCGCGGCGAAGCGCTTATTATCTCTTTTCAGGGCAGGAATGCTTTGACAACAAATGGATCTTATGCAGCAATATCAACTTCATTAATAAGTGACTGAGCCTTCCAGCGGCATTGCAGAATTAAGAAACTGTCAAAGCCTCTTTTTAGCGCCACCAAGGTCTTTTTCGATTATTTATTTTACCAACCAGACCTGGATAAATTAAACGGCGAAGACTCAAAAGGTATGTCTAACATCGAGATAGCGCTTAAAAACCCTTCAAAATTGGACATTCCTTGATCGGTGTTCGATATTCGAGACTTTCTCCCTTTTGTGTATAGGCAAAATCGAGCTTAGTTAGCGCTGCAAAATACACGCGTACAGGTAAGGAGGCAAACGTGTATACACAAAAAAGAGGCTCCAGCATAAAACAATGCTGGAGCCTCTTTTTTCAACAATTTTTGCTTACGCCATGCGCTTTACAACAGACCAATCGAAATGCCTGTTGAAAGGACCTGCTTCAGCTGTACTTTATCGCTGATGTCGAGATCGTAGAACGTCACAAATTCAAAGTTTACTGTTAACCAGGAATTGACGGACATGGTGATCAGGTTGTCCCAGCGAATATCCGGCTTATCAAACTGATCAAAAGCGGTAAATACACCAAGAGAGGTTTTAAGATTTACGTTCTCGAAAATATCTCTATCTACGGAAGCCTTTGAGCTCAAACCAGCTTCAAAACGTACCGTCTCGTCTAGATCATTGCCATAGTTCGGACGAAGTTCTTCAATACCAACAACAGTTTCTTTGGCTGCAAGACCAATTAGCCACGTAAACCAATCTTCTGGCTGATAAGTAAAACCAAAAGTCTGCTGTAAGGTAGCCGGCGAAAACAGTGCAGATACTTTCACTGCCTCAGCACCAGAGTAATCAAATCCGTTTGCAAACTGGGTTCTCAATTCAAATGCACCCGTCGGATGCCATTTTGCAAAGGTATCGTCGTTCTGGTACTGAAATGTCAGCAAGAATTGAATCAAGTCATCCGCTTTCCTGAAATCCGTTGAATCCTGTTTCAATGAACCCAGTGCCAGACGCATTTCATGCTTCTGAATCCAGTTTTGGGTTGTGCGGTTTGCGTCACCATTTAAGCTGGCAGCAAAGGCCAGGGAATTAATACCCCCTTCAGCCCAATTATCATAAGATGCCTGGCTGCCGGCTAAAGATGCAACCAAGTTTTTCTTCCATGCAGTAGAATCTTCAACCACTTCATCCTGTGCATATGCATTCACAGGCGCCAAGAAAAACAAAACCAGAATACCACATAAAATCATTCGATAAGAATGCGGGAATATCGTCGTCATTGAGTTTGAGTAGAATGTTAGTGTATTAAACAACTTTGTGGGTCTGTCCTTTCCCCATAGTCACACCGCAACACAAGTATCAGGGTGCAACTGAATGCCTTTTTTATCGCTTGGTTTCAAAAATAACACATCTAAGCGGATGATTCATGGAATCCATGCAATCAAAGGGCCTTGTGTATTATTTTAGTGTATGAATTTGCGAAAAACATCTTTTTTCGGATACCAGTCCGAAGCCCAATACCATCAAAAAAGACATAAATGGCCGATTTTACAGTATTTCTATTTAATCAGGCCGTTCCTCTCCCCTTACTCCAATTTCTGCGCCGTACCGAATGGAAAGAGTTTTCAGTAATCGGTTGTCAGGATTCAGTTACGGGATTCGCATCAGGGATTGAATGGGTTTTATTTACGACTGCCCTGGCCAAAGTCAATGCGCAGCATCATCCTCAACCATGTGCTCAACTTGATTGGTAGTGATTGAGAAGGACAAGGGGACCTAATTGGATCGAAATAGAAAGCAGTAACTCAACCCATGATTTGCATTACGAGCATGGCTTCTTCTTTTAAAGCACCAATAAACTGAGCACTGAAAACTAAGCACTGAAAACTGAGCACTGAAAACTGAAAACTTACTTTGGCATCGTTGTTGGCTTACTGTAATATGATGATTTACTTGAATTAGAAATAGTGCAACAAATCGTCAAAACCTTCAAAAAACCACAAAAAACGAAGGTTTAGGGAGACCCACCCCGCTACTTAGTCCGAAAATAGGTTGCATAATCAAACATATTTTCGAGCATCTTCCCAAATCCGGAAAATGCAAAAGGTCCTCCTAGTAACTATTAGAAATAAGCTTTTAACAACAATGAAAAAAGTTCTACAGTTAACCCTTACACTTTTGTTCTTATTTACATTTACCACGCTGGCAACTGCGCAAAACGGGTCTCTGGCTGACGCGGATTTGCCACCCAATGCCAAACCTGGTGAATGTTATGCACGCATTTTGATTCCAGAGCAGTACAGAAATACAACAGAGCGTGTTCTTGTACGTGAAGCATCAGAACGCATCGAGACTGTTCCTGCAGTATACCGTACCGTTCAGGAACGCGTCATGATTAAAGAAGCATCTGATCGTATCGAAACCATTCCAGCGGTTTACGAAACACAAACCGAACGTATCCTGGTAAAACCTGCGTACACAACCTGGAAGAAAGGCACCGGCGCAATCACCAAAGTTGATAATTCAACAGGTGAAATCATGTGTTTGGTTGAAGTACCAGCAGAGTACAAAACAGTAACCAAACGCGTTTTGAAGCATGAAGCTACAACGCGTAAAATCACAATCCCTGCTGAATATCAGAATGTTTCTGTTCGTAAGCTCGTTGAGCCTGCCAAGGAACGTAGAATTACAATCCCGGAAGAGTACCAGACTGTTTCCAAGCGCGAAAAAGCATCTGATGGCCGTCTCGAATGGCGTTCAATCCTTTGCGAAACAAATACTAACCCTAACGTCATTTCTTCCATTCAGCGCGCGCTGAAAAGAAGAGGATTTGACCCAGGCCGTATTGATGGCGTTATGGGAGCAGAAACGATTGAAGCAGTTAGAGAATACCAGCGTTCCAAAGGAATGGCAAGTGGTCAGCTCACAATGGAAACACTGAAATCACTTCAAGTGATGTAGGTTCAGTTTTAGCACTTCCACTGCTTTAGCAAAGGCGCTGTGTATTTATTACGCAGCGCCTTTTTTTGTATCAGGAATCTGTTTGCTGTGCAGTGGCAGATTCTTTTTCGTCTTTCTTGCCGTCTTTATTCCCGGCAAATAGAAACAGCACGAGGCCGGCCATAATAACCATGTCTGCAATATTAAAGATGCCCGTACGAATTGTGCCAAAGCCTAGATTTAGAAAGTCCACAACGGCTCCGTCGTTGAATACGCGGTCAATTAGATTTCCTATCCCCCCACTTACCATCAAACCGCCGGCAAATACTGTTGCCTTATTCAGCGCGTCGCTCCGCAGGAGGTAGACCAGAAATCCAATAAGAATCAAAGCTACAAATCCGGTAAATACGATCTTCCTCACCGTTTCAGGCAATTCAGAGCCCATGCTTAGAAAGGCGCCTGTATTTTCTGAATATTGCAATCGGAAGACATCGCCGGCCATACTAATCCGGCCTTCGCCCATCAGATGTTCTTTAGCCAGGAATTTAGTCCCCTGATCACAAGCCGTTACGGATACAAACAAAATCAGGATGACAAGCCATCGTTTCATATCGGTCACAAATAATTAGGTAGACTTTACTAAATTAAATAACCGCACGTCCAGAAAATCTACAGGCGTACGTCTTTAGGCCATTAGCGAGATCGATTTACGACCCGTAAACAGTTGCAGGATCAAAAACTTGCTCTCCTACATCTTGCAGTTTATCGCCATCATATTTTCTGTAAAAGCAAGACACTTTTCCGGTATGGCATGCTGCTTTCCCGTGCTGTTTTACTTTGAACAATAATGCATCTCCGTCACAATCTATGTAAACATCGTGTACATCCTGCGTGTTGCCGCTGCTTTCTCCTTTCACCCACACCTTTTGCCGCGACCGACTCCAATACGTCATTGTTTTAGTCTCCAGCGTTTGACGCAGGGTTGCCTCATTCATGTACGCAACCATCAGAATGGTATTGGTTTCCTGATCCTGGGCAATTGCAGTTACGAGGCCATCGGCATTGTATTTGACCTGTTCAAGTAAAACTTCTGGATTCATTTGATAGGGGCTATTTGGGGTGCAAATGAAGTACTCCGGGTAAGGTAATAGCTCGTCTTACAACAAACATCGGGATTTTATTCCGCTTGATATGAAAAAAAGTCTTGTATCCTTTTTTCTCATCCTGCTACTTCCAGCAATTTCTACCGCGTCAAATTTTCGCACGACGGATGATCTCAAAGCATTGCGTGCGCAACTGGAAGCAAAAACACCTATACAGATGGATGAAATCCTCTGGCTTGCCCGATGTATTTATTCTGAATCGAATCTTACCCATGAACAAGAGTACATTGCATGGGTGGTTCGAAATCGTGTGGAAACGGATTATCGCGGATCGACCTACAGGGAAGTGATTCTCGAGCCCTTACAGTTCAGTGCATTTAACACCAATACGACGCGGCGTACCTACCTCCTCGGTCTCAATCAGAATACCAATTCAAGCCATTGGTTGAAGGCGTTACGTATTGCGCTCAAAGTGTACGATGCTGACCCCAAAGACCGCCCTTTCTCGGTTAGCACCCGACATTTTTATAGCCCGATTTCGATGAAGGACGATAAAACGCCAGACTGGGCCTTAAACGTGGATCCGCTTGACTCGCAGAAATTTGCGATAGACCCTGAGCGGTTTTTATTCTTTGAAGAGATCGACGAAAACGGAGACCCGTTTCTTGCACTCAAAACGCCTAAAGATCACATCGATTCTTTCAAAACAGAGACGCGCGAACGCCTGGAGCCTGTTCAAGCCACAAAAACTGCACTGCGGGATCGCTGGAAACCAAGTGGCCGGGTTGCACGGCCGGCGCGCCCAAACACACGCTCGTCTGCACGAACTGCACAAAAACCAAAGCGCAAGGGATGGTGATTGGGGGATTTTGAAGTTATAATTCAAAAGCTAAAAGTTAAAAGGCCGGCCTCTTGGTCATCCCTTATTTTGCATGCGAGAGGTGGGTAGTAACAGAACGCCAGAAACAACCCTATCACTCTTCCATAAAAACAGCGTGTCCCATCTTTCGTGCTGTCCGTGATCAAAACCATCACACAAATTCCGAAGTATCTGCTTGTCCTCGTTGTGCGTGGATA
>JBGCEN010000167.1:0-6143 GCA_045106435.1 Rhodothermales bacterium | reverse complement strand
TACGTCACGACGATCAAAGGTCACATTCCGCTTGGCGAGCTCGCGCATCTTGTTTTCGATGGCCACGAGGTCCTCTGGCGACAACTTGCGGTCGCCCAGATCTACATCGTAATAAAACCCGTTTTCGATGGCCGGCCCAATGCCAAATTTAACGCCCGGATACAAGGCCTCCAGCGTTTCAGCCAACAAGTGTGCTGAAGAATGCCAGTACGCCGTTTTACCGTCGTCATCTTTCCACGTGAGAATGGCAACCGTGGCATCAGATGTTATGGGACGGCTCAGGTCCCATACTTCGTCATTGACTCTTGCAGCCAGCGCCTCGCGCGCTAACCGACCGGAAATCCCGGCTGCAATTTCAGCAGCAGTGATGCCGGCTTCTTTCTGGTGGACTGACCCGTCCGGTAAGGTAATATTAATGTGATCCGCCATGCGAATTCAGCGTCCGCTTTTATGCTTAAGTGCGCGTGTAAAATGAAAGAACTTGCTTACCCTTATATCCGTCTTTCGTTTCTTACCGGCTGTTTCGCGTTTTTTGATGTGGGAGTTGGTGAGTTTAATCTATGTAACAGGAGCTAGTGAAAGGCACGAAGCGTGCGAGTGGTTCGAAGTGTACGAGAAGTACGTTGCTCTCACGTTTTATGCTCTAGTACACCAGCTCTCGACGAGGTGTAAAAGGTAATACACTATCGACATTAGAAATTCCTGGATCGATATTCTGAAATCAATAACAACCCGCTACATGGCAAAGCGTACACGCCGCGGCGTGCTCAACAGATATTAAAGAAAGTTGCAGAATAAGCCGGTCTTCAAAAAAGGATATATCCTCGCCTGCTTCGGCATACGATCGCGCAATATCTGGCTGATCGCGAAATACCGGAGAACCTCTTACAAAAATTCCTGGGCCATGCAAGCCCAAGAACAACACAGATTTATTACGAGCCTTCAAGAGTCAAGGTCAAGCAAGCATTGGAGGAAGCGACCAAGAAGGATCCTCTCATTTAATTGCTAAAATTTAGAATTTCGCAAAAGCTGTTGACGCACGAAATTATTGAAGAGGAAAGTTCGCCTTCGTCGGGTAAAGGAAGCGTTTTACCACGCCTCCCTCCCCAAAGACGCCCGTGCACCTTTTCAATGCGAGCGGCTCAGGCCCTTGCTGCTTCTCTTATGTGGTGCGCACCCGAGCGGAAGTTCGTCTACCGAATTTTGGCCAGAAGTATTTAAGTCTCATAAATGTATACCCAGGAAGGTCACAACCGCTGGCAGGACATGCCCCAACCCTAATAGCCCTCGTTTTGCACAAGATAGCCTTCCTCGTTAGAGGCACCATCGATAGCACTTTGTGGAATCGGGAACAGCCGCTTGCGAGCGTCGCTCTCCATCTTCTCGGTCCAGGACTCTTCATACATTCCAAACCGAATCTGATCTGTTCTTCTCAGACCCTCCCAATACAGTTCAAACCCTCGCTCACGGTACAATATGTCGAGATCAATAGACGACAGGTCTGCGGGTGTTTGGTCGGGGCGTGCATCCCTTGCGCTTCGTAGCGTATTTACATCGCTCAAGGCACCGCCGGCGTCTCCATTCCTGAGCTTGGCCTCTGCACGATTAAGATATACTTCACCCAGGCGAAGCAATACTATATCCACACTGCTGAATCTGTTGCAATTGCTGGATGTGCGGCTACATTGATATTTGGAGAAACGATAGCCCGTGTTATGCAGCCGGCCTTCGTTTGTAAAGTCTATGTCCAACGTGTGATTAACGTATTCCGTATCCCCCGACCCTCGTGTTCGCGTGTGGATGACGGGGTAAATCCTGAATCCACCTTCAGCGCAGGTGAGGAAGTTTCCGTCGTCACCCTTTCGGGGACCCCAGATGACGTCTCGAAGAATGCCTTTGTCTATCTCGAACTCCGCAGCACTGATGCAGAAGAAGTGGTCCTCATCATTTTCAGGAGACACTCCGCTCAAATCTTGCAGCTCTTCAGGTATAAGCAGTTCTTGCTTGTAGAACCGCGCGTCTGCGTCGGCCGGGTCGACGCTGCCGTAGGCATCCACCCAATTCTGATAGAAATCCGGTGTAGCCGCCGGACCATCTGTCCCATCTGCTGATGGATGCTCGAGCCTTGGATACAGGTCACCCGCAAGAGACCAGTACGCCCATCGGTTGTGCTCGTTGCGTAGAACACCCCGCTGGTCAACGGTAAAGATCAACTCGGAGCTACTGTTGTTTGAATCATTAAACATATCAAAATACTCACTCGAAAGAGCGTAGCTACCGGAGTTTATAATATTATCTGTGTACTCAATCACCTTATCCATGTCCTCAGTTCTAAAATCCGGTGTGCCATACGGATCTCGATAGACGGCCGCGTTGAGATGCAATCGTGCCAGGAAGCCCCAAACGGCTCCCTGAGTGACTCTGCCCGGGCCCCTATTAGTATTGATTACATCTACTACCGATTCAAGTTCACCCTGAATGTAGTCGATAGCCTCTTGCCCCCTCAGCAGGCGAGAGGTCTCATCCGACGTCTCCTTCTCAAAAGCAAGCCCCCAGCTGTCCAGCATCAACATGTTCAAATAGGCGCGCAGCGCAATCATTTCATAGAGCGCTTCAGTGGCTTCGGCATTGCCGGACTCCGACAAAGGTCTTAGCACCTCGATCGCTCCCACCGTTCTGGAAAGATTGCGAGTGACTTCGTTCCACGAACTGGTAACGAGATCATTGCCAGGCGTCATCAAATGCTGGTGCACGGCGATGAATTTTCCACCGTCGAACCAGTCTGTTCCACCGCGATACGGTAGAATGGCCTCATCCGAAGAGATCTCCTGCAGACCAAAATAGTTCGTATGTCTCCAGGTCCAGGCTAACTGCCCGTACGCAGGGGCAATAGATCCACTGACCGTTTCAGCTTGGCCGGCTCCCGTCAAAGATTCGTCCAGAATATCTTCATTTAGGACGTCGCATCCTGCAATAGCTATGATCAGAATGCCTGTTAGAACGGTATTTTGAAGAGTCATGATTGAATATCTATTAAGGCTAATGTAGATGCCGCATGCTGCTTTACTGGCCATCGTCTCTGGCTATAGTGAAGACACGGAATACGCACAGCAAATTAACACACGGGGCTAAAATGTCATATTCAGGCCCAACTGGAAGGTTCTCCCAGTTGGGTATGTAAATCGGTCGATGCCAAAAGTCTGGACACCACCCTGCGTTGTACCTGTATTTACCTCAGGATCATACCCTGAGTAACCGGTAATAAGAATGGGGTTTTGCGCGGTTAACGTCAACTGAAGCCCCCTTACCATGTTACTGATTCCAAGCAGTTCGGGTCTCAGGTTGTAAGAGAGCGTTACATTATTGAGCCTTAGATAAGCGCCGTCTTCAAGGTATCGTGTAGACACCGTGTTTGAATTCGTGAGGGCCTCTTCAGGAAATTCCGTGGCAAAATCCGTGGTGTTGAAGCTCGAGCCCAGGTTACCCCTGTTGAAAATGGACATCGCAGTATGGTTGTAGATGGAATGTCCTGATGCACCGTTGAAATTAGCCCGCAGGCCTACATTTTTATACTGCAGGTTGATCTGCATCCCATACAACATATTAGGAAGCGCGCTGCCTACAACAGCTCGATCATCTTCCAGTATCGCTCCATCATTGTTGGTATCCACGAACTGGTTCAGCCCATCTTCGCCTATCCCTGCAAACTCAAGCATGTAGAAAGAACCGATAGGCTCTCCGTTGATGTACCCATTGATGGTTGCACCGGTTTGACCGGCTCCCTGGGCGGATCCGGTGGTCAACACGGCGTAAGGCGAATTCTCGACCCTGTTCTTAATCGTCGAGATATTCCCTCCGATGGAGTACTGGAAAGTATTTGTAGGAGCGCTTCTATATTCGAGGGCTAATTCAAGGCCGGAGTTTTGAATGGCCATGTCGGGAATGTTCGTCCAGAAGGTCGACGTCGGCTGGATGGGATCACTGGGTACAACTTCCAGCAAGATGTTGTCGGACGACTTATTGTAGTAATCCAGCGAGCCCAGCACGCGATTATTGAAGAGCTCAAAATCGAGGCCTACATTGGTTTGAGTAGAGACTTCCCACTGAATATTCGGGTTGGCCAGTCGAGTAAAAATAATCCCGTACGCATATTCATCCAGGCTGGTGGCATCAGGATTCAGGGGGTACGTATTGTTGCCGTCTCGACTCTCGGTATAACTCAACTGGGTAATTTTACTTGGGATTTCCTGGTTACCCGTTTGTCCCCAGCTGGCCCGTAATTTCAGGTTGTCCACAAGAGATGACTGGAGAAAGCCCTCCTCACTGATGTTCCACCCCAGGGCAAACGACGGGAAATAACCATACCTGTTATTTTCCCCAAACTTGGAAGAGCCATCTGCACGCATAGTCGCAGTAAGCAAATACTTACCGTCATAGCTATAATTAACCCTCCCAAAGAAGGACTGCAATTTATTCTTCTCCGCCAGCGCATTCCTGGTGGTCGGTGTAACCTGGGTACTGGTCTGGTCCTGATACCGTGGTTCAATGCCATTGTCACTAAACCCTTCCATTTCCGAAGAGCTTATTTCAAGCAGGTATTCCTGATAGGAATGACCCGCAAGAAGATTCACGGAGTGAGCTTTTGAATCGAGCGCATAAGTAAGGGTGTTTTCTATCAGGGTATTCGTGTTCTTGTAGTTAAACACTGTAAGGCTGCCTCTCTCGAAGTCCTCGAGCAGTGCATAGGGAGATGTTTGCACTTCTCTGGTGGTTGCCGAATAGTCCCGACCAAGATTGAGCCTGTACGTGAGACCGTCAATGATTTCCAGCGAAGGCGTGACATTCGCCACAAACCGGTTATTCAGACTTTCGTCCAGGTACAAGTCGTTTCGTACAACGGGGTTCAACATCTCATCCAGCAAGGTAGGGGCACCATCTGTGTATACCGGAATGGTTGGATTAAGCTGCAGCATATCGACAACCATAGCCGAGTTGTTCGGCCTGAGATTGGTGGAGTGAACGGCATTGATGTGGTAGTCCACATTGAGCCTGCCGTTCATGGCAGTCTGACTCATGTTTAGTCTGCCAGAATACCGGCTCAGATTACTTTCTCTCAGAATACCTTCCTGGTTTTGTACACCAAGTGAGGCGTAGTAATTGAAGCGCTCATTTGCAGCACCACTCAAGGAGAAGTTGACGTCGCTAGACAATGCCGTTTGAGTCAGTTGATCCTGCCAATCGGTATCTGCTCCGAAATCATTCAGTATCCCTCCAACATTTTGCACCTGACTGCGAAACTGAGAGGCGCTGAACACATCAATATTGTTGGCCATGGATGTCCAGCCGACGGAACTGGACAGGGTCATTCTGGTGTCGCCATCCTGTCCTTTTTTGGTCGTGATCACAACCACACCATTAGCCGCTCTTGCCCCGTAAAGAGCGGTAGCGGAAGCGTCCTTTAGCACCTCGATACTCTCGATATCTCCCGGATTTATGAAGTTCAGCGGATTATTCGCGACCCCGATAGACGAGTTGTCCAGAACAAAACCATCGAGTACGTAAAGTGGAGTAGTGCCAGAACGCAAACTACCTACACCACGAATAATAATGTCTTGCGAAGCGCCCGGCTCACCACTGGCACTCGTAACGTTTACTCCCGCCACGACCCCTTGAAGTAACTGTCCGGGATTGACCACCACCCCCTGATTGAAGTCCTCCGCTGAAGCGGAAGATATAGCACCGGTGATGTCAGATTTCCGCTGCACACCGTAAGCAACAACTACCAATTCATCGGATTCTATCACCTCAGGAACCAGCGTTACCTCAATAGTCTCTCGTCCATTGATTGGGACGGTTCTGGTTTCATATCCCACAAACGAAAACAACAGCGTGTCACTCAGTGAAGGCACGGTAAGTTGAAACTCGCCATCCCCGCCTGAAGCTGTACCAATGTTCGTTCCCTGAACTACAATATTCACGCCGGGAATGGGCGAATTTGTCATCTCATCGGTCACAACACCGCTTACTGTTTGTGCTTGTATCGATCCTGCACACAATGAAAAAACAAGAATAAGCCAGCACAAACGCATATTGGCAACAGTAAATGTTCTAATCCGTGTCATAACACAATCTGACTCACGTAC
>JBGCEN010000166.1:0-7429 GCA_045106435.1 Rhodothermales bacterium | reverse complement strand
GATGTTAGACATACCTTTTGAGTCTTCGCCGTTTAAGTTATCCATGTCTGGTTGGTAAACCGAGACGTATAAATAATCGAAAAAGACCTTGGTGGCGCTAAAAAGAGGCTTTGACATTTTCTTATTGGACAAAGTCGAGCTAAGATGATGTAATTAAATCAACTTTTCCTCCCTATCAGATTTTTCGGGGAGGCATACTCCAGTTATTTAAATGGCATACACCCGCACATATCATCAATGGATACCGGTTCTCCTATTAACGCTTTTTGCAGGCCTTCCGTTTATAGCGGGATGCAGTCAGGAAGATACCGCTCATGTAAATCCATCAGAAATTACGTCCCCCCCTTCGGTGCAAGGTCCTGCAGAAATGCAGATGCAAATAGTCAAACTTGATCCCGGGCAGGCTGCGGATCTTAATATCTCCACAGCGCCGGCAACGCTTTCTTCTGATCCCTTTGCGCTTTCCATGCCCGGGACGGTTTTCCCCGCACCTGATAATATTGCCATCGTAAGTGCTCCGATCACAGGAAGAGTCAACCGGATCCTGGCACACGAAGGAGAGCCTGTCCGCAAAGGTGAAGTCTTGCTGGAATTAGAGAGTCTCGAATTTGCCGGCCTCGTGGCGGATTTCATACAGGCCAAAGCCGCCGAGACGTATAACATGCAACAGGTCAACCGGCTAGAGCAGCTCGTAGAGAAAAAAATCAGCCCGCTGAGTGCACTGGAGAAGGCAAAGGCTGAGTTAACAAGAACTGGTGCTGACGTACGCGCTGTGAATGCGCAACTGAAAATTCTTGGCATCTCAGATAAACAGTTGGAGGCATGGCAACAAGGTGCAGACAACCGGCCTGTGCTTACAATCAGGGCCCCCATTAGCGGTACGATCAACGAACATTTGATCGATCTTGGGCAAGCTGTGAGTGGTTATGAAAAGATGCTCAGTATTATCAATCCGAAACACGTGTTAATACGGGGCTATCTTTCACCCGAAAATGCACTACTCGTACACACAGGAGATCCCGCGACCATCAGCCTGAACGGTTCTTCTGATCGTTTCATTCAGGCTACCGTCAACACCATAAGTCCAGCGCTGAATGAATCAACTAAATCGGTGATGGTGAATATCATCGCACCTACCAATGCTGGATGGCCATTGCCCGGGCAAAATGTTCAGGTTCAGGTGATGGCGACTCCAGGCCAACCTGTGCTCACCATTCCTTTGTCGGCTATTCAATATGAAGGGAATAAATCCACCGTATTTGTTCGGAAAAATGCAACCTCGTTTGAGAAACGAACAATTGACATAAGCAGGATTGACAACGAAAAAGTTATGGTACAGTCTGGCTTGGCTGCAGGTGAAGAGGTTGCAATTACACAAGTCTTTAGTCTGAAAGCGCTGGGACGTTTTGACCAGTATGGAGAATGATAAGCATTAAGAGATTCTTCAGATTATAGAAAGAGCAACAAAGAATAGAGAACTGAAATGCTCAAGAAGATTATAGATTTTAGCCTGCATCAAAAGTTTGTAGCGCTCTCGCTTGTATTGTTGATGTGTGCCGGCGGCTTGTTTTCACTTCAACAGCTTCCCATCAATTCGCTACCTGATGTTACCCCTATTCAGGTGCTCGTAATAACAAAGGCCGGTAGATACTCACCCTACGATGTAGAGCGATTTGTTAGTTTCCCGATTGAAACGACAATGAACGGATTGCCTGATGTTAAAGAGGTCCGTTCAGTTTCGCAGTTTGGTCTCTCGGCGGTAACCGTAGAGTTCGAAGAAAATACGGATATCTATTTTGCACGCCAGTTGGTAAGTCAACGCCTGCAAAGTGCTGCCGGCGACTTGCCTCAGGGCGTGTCTACCCCTCAGCTTGGGCCTATTTCAACGGCACTGGGAGAAATCTTTCAGTACGTGGTTCGAGGGGATGGATATTCTCTTATTGAGCTGAGAGAAATGCAAGACTGGCTCATCGCTCCTCAACTCAAAACAATCCAGGGCGTCACTGAAATTAACTCGTTTGGCGGATTTGTTAAACAATATGATGTGACCATCAAACCCGATCAGCTCCGCGCCTTTGGCATTGGACTGGGCGATGTTATTGATGCAATCGGCGAAAACAATAGCGTCTCTGGTGGCAATTACCTTGAACACAACCGAGAGCAATATATAATACGCGGGTTTGGGCTTGTTCGAGAGACCAGCGATGTAGAAAATATTGTTGTCACCAGACGGGGTGATCGTCCCATCTTTGTACGTGACGTTGCTGAGGTTGCGATTGGACCTCAACTTCGGCAAGGAGCAGTTACGCAGGATGGCAAAGGAGAAATTGTTACCGGCATCGTGATGATGCTCAGGGGCGGCAATGGACGCGAAGTTATTCAGGCCATTGAAAGCAAGTTGGATGAAGTAAATCTTGGCCTCCCCGAGGGGGCGTACATAGAAAAATTCTATGACCAAAGTGACCTGGTTGCACGAACGACCAGGACGGTCAGTACAAACCTGCTCGAAGGTGGGTTTTTTGTTGTAGCAGTTTTGCTATTGCTGCTAGGTGAGATACGTGGAGCACTCATCGTTGCATCTGTCATTCCGCTTTCCATGTTGTTTGCCTTTATCGGAATGCGAGAGTTTGGATTGGCCGCAAACTTGATGAGTCTGGGTGCCATTGACTTTGGTATGGTGGTAGATGGCTCGGTGGTGATGGTCGAAAACATGGTGCACCGACTAGAACAAGATGGTGGCAAGCGCCCCAGGCTACAGGTCATGAGAGCATCGGCCAAAGAAGTGGTTCGTCCCATCTTTTTTGGGGTACTCATCATCCTCATGGTGTACGTGCCGATCGCAACATTTAGCGGTATGGAAGGCATTCTATTTCGGCCCATGGCCATCACAGTAGCCACAGCAGTATTTGGATCGCTCATTCTTGCTCTGGTGTATGTGCCGGCTATAGCAATGATCGTCTTTCGCAAAGGCGTCAAAGTTCGGCGCAATTATGTGATGGAATGGCTGCGCCCCCGCTACAGTCGCATTCTCGAAAAAAGCCTGGACCAACGAGCACTTGTTATAGGCATAGCCCTCCTCATCTTTGCCTTTTCGATGGTCATCATGACACGTCTGGGTACTGAATTCTTACCTGAACTGGACGAAGGCTCCATTTTGATTGAGCAGATTCGCATGCCCAGTGTTACACTACGGGAGTCCGTCGAAAACGCAAACTGGCTGGCCGGCGAGTTGATGCGAAATATCCCGGAAATCCAGACAGTAGTCCCTAAAACAGGCCGCAGCGATCTTGCCAATGACTGGATGGGGGTGCATCAAACCGATGTATGGGTTGTGCTCAAACCACACGATGAATGGCGAAACGGCTTAAGTAAAGAGGACATCGCTGAAGAAATTCGACCTTTTCTTTTAACGGAGCCAGGACTGGCATATAACTTCACACAACCCATCGCGATGCGTGTGGATGAACTCACCAGTGGGGTTAAAAGCGACATCGCAGTCAAGCTCTATGGCGAAGACCTCGAAACACTTGATCAGGTGGGAGAACAGATTACACAGCTGCTTCCTCAAATTGAAGGCACTGACAACTTTCAACTTGAGCAACCCATTGGCCAGCCTTATCTCAACATACAGATCGATCGTGAGGCAGTCGCATCGTATGGGCTGAATGTTAATGATGTTCAGCAAATCATTGAGGCTGGTGTTGGAGGCTATGTTGCGAGCGAGACCTACGAAGGACAACGACGGTTCGACATTGTCGTGCGCTATCCTCAAAACATTCGCTCAAGTTTTCGGGATATCATGAATGTCCCGGTTCATTTGCCCTCAGGCGATTTTATCCCGCTCTCCAGAGTTGCAGAAATCACGATGGAAGAAGGCCCGCGTGAGATAGCCAGGGAAAATGGCCAGCGCCGCGTTATTGTCGGTATAAATCTCATTGGAATTGATGTTGGGAGTTATGTAGCGAATCTGCAATCGATCATTGCAAATAATGTTGATGTCCCAGCCGGCGTCTTTATAGCTTACGGGGGAGCATTCGAGGATCAGCAACGGGCCATGCGCCATCTGTACATCGTGGTCCCTCTTGTGCTTTTTATCATCATGGGCCTTCTTTATCTGATGTTTGGGCATTTTAGATATGCCTGGCTCATCTTCCTAAACCTGCCCATCGCGCTCTCCGGAGGAGTCTTTTTACTCTGGATTAGAGGCCTTTACCTCTCCGTCTCCGCAAGTATTGGTTTTGTGGCTCTATTTGGTGTGGCTGTCTTGAATGGGATTGTACTCATTTCTCATCTGAATACACTACGGCAAAGAGGCCTGACCGTGCGCAGAGCAACCATAGAGGGCGCAGCAGATAGATTACGCCCCGTCCTGATGACCGCGCTTGTGGCCAGTCTCGGATTTATACCCATGGCTTTTAATACAGGGCCGGGCTCAGAGGTTCAGCGCCCTCTTGCCACAGTTGTTATTGGCGGATTGATAACGGCCACGCTGCTAACCCTGTTGGTACTTCCAACCATATACAACTGGATTGAAAGAGATGATAGGTTACCAGTTGATATTGAAAACTTGAGTCAAGATGGAGATACGCTTCTCGCACAAACTGATTCAAAAGCCAAGTAAAACACCTGCGAAATATGCTTAACAAAGTATTTCCCCGATATGCTGCTGCAACGCTCTTTCAAATGATACTTTTTGTATCAGTTGCTTCAGCACAAGATGCATCAACAGAAGTAAATCAACTTACTGTTCGTGAAGCCATAAAGCTGGCGCATGATCAACACCCCGCGTTAAACAAAATCCGTGAAAAAATACGAGAGAAAGGCGGTGAGCGAATATCTTCGCTAGGCATTCATTCCCCCGCACTTAGTTATACCAAAGAAGGGATTGATGATGGTATCTTCGCTGAACAACGCGTTGGCGTTTCCCAGGCTATCGACTTCCCCCTTTCAAGCTACTACAAGGTCTCTCAGAAGCGAACAGAGCAAGAGGCCTTAATGCTTGAATTGGAGTCTGCGACACACATGGTTAAAGGCAGTGTTAAAAGAGCCTACACCAACGTGTTGTTTGCACAAGCGCTCGTGCAGTTACATACACAGGAAGTTCGGCTTGCTGAACAGCTTACAGAAGTAGCAAGTGTGCGTACCGAGGTGGGAGAAGTATCCGAACTGGAGTTAATGAAAGCAGAGATACAAGGTGCTGAAGCGCGATCAAACCTTGAAGACACCCAACGCCAATTCCAAAATGCGCGGCTTGAACTTCTAAATATCATTGGCTTGGATCCAGATATAGATGATTCTTCTATTACGTTTCCCGATACGCTCATATATGTGATATCGAATCTTGATCATGCTGCAGCATTGAGCCGGCTAGGTCTGCAACCTGAGCTATTGAGCGCATCAAAAAGTGTGGATGCGGCCCAATTTGGCGTCAAAGGTGCGCGAAGCGCTCTTCTTCCTGCCATTCAGGTAGATCTTTTTAAACAAGACTTTGGCTCAGGGTATGATCGATATGGTTTTCAAATTGGCTTGCGTCTCCCCTTGTGGGTAGTGCCCAATCATAAAGGTGCCGTACAAATTGCAAAAGCCCAGTCCCAGCGTCTCGTATGGCACAAACAAGCTGTTTTTATCGATCTTAAAAAGCAGGTTGAACAAGCCTGGGCCGGCTACCAGTCTAGCAAAAACATTATTGATCGGTACAACAGTAATGTCCGTACCAAAACGGAAGAACTGCTTGCAAAAACGCAAGAAGGGTATCGGCTGGGAGAACTGGATCTGCTGACGCTGCTAGACACCCAGCGCACGTATCTGGCCAGTGAGCGACGATACTACAATGCACTACGAGACTACTATGACCAACTCATCGAACTGGAACGATTTACCGGGGAAGACCTGGTGTTCAATACTGGGGAATGATTAACTTCAAATATAATCCCAGATTGTTATGTAGCACCAGTTCTCTTCCGTGCTGAAATTTTCGAATGGCTTGTAAAGGATGCAATACTTATCATTTCCCAGGTAAACTAAGTACAAGCACATGCATGCTGTTATGTCATCGTCTCAACTATGCTTGTATCTATGCTGAGTATCATCTGCCATACTTAATAATCCCCCATGAAGACGTTTATATTGACCCTGATTTTGCTATTGCCCCTGAACATTTATGCACAATCAGATAAAACCAGCACTGAAGACACGCCCCCCTTTATAGACTTGTTTAACACGAGCATGGAAGAAGGCGTATCCTGCTATCGGATCCCGTCTATTGTTACTGCCCCTAATGGCGACCTTTTAGCTGCAATTGATGAGCGTGTCCCGTCATGTGGTGATCTAAAGTGGAGCGACGACATCAACATTGTTTTACGCCGTAGCAGTGATAACGGACAAACGTGGTCGGACATAAAAACCATTGCAGATTTTCCGCTGGGCAGGTCTGCATCAGACCCTTCTATGATTGTAGACGACATGACGGGGAAAATATTCTTGTTCTACAATTACATGGACTTGCCCAAAGAGCGTGATGTCTATTATCTGCATGTAATGGAGAGTATAGACAATGGAAGATCATGGAGTACGCCCAGAGACATTACGGCCCAGATAACAAAGCCTGAATGGCACAACGATTTTAAATTCATTACCTCAGGACGCGGGATTCTGACACGCTCAGGCATGTTGGTTCACACCCTGGTAAACCTGGAAAATGGACTACATCTGTTTGCGAGCAAAGACCACGGACAAAGCTGGTTTCTGATAGATACGCCTGTGAAGCCGGCCAATGAATCTAAAATAGTTGAATTGCAGGATGGCCGTTGGATGATCAACAGTCGCGTTAACGGAGGTGGCATGCGGCACGTTCATGTTTCGAAGGATCAGGGGCAGACCTGGGAGTCAAGGCCAGAGCCAGAGCTCATAGATCCAGGTTGCAATGGGAGCATTATCCGATACACCGATGTGAACGATGGCTACTCGAAAAACCGGCTCCTCTTCTCCAACGCAAAAATGGTGGAAGGCCGAAAAAACATGACGGTACGGATCAGCTATGACGAAGGCCAAACATGGTCTGCCGGCAAAACCATCTACCCGGAAGGCTCAGCCTACTCTTCGTTAACGATCCTCGAAAACGGAGAAATCGGCCTCTTCTTTGAAAAAGACGACTACAAGGAAAACGTGTTTACCAGCTTCTCCCTCTCATGGCTAACGGATGGGAAAGATAGCTACGAAGCTCCGTTAAGACCCTAGCTGGACTTTATCCAAATGGATAAAGTCTTGAATTTAAAATTGAAAATGTGAAATTCAGAAACTGTTGAGATTTGAGGTTCACAATTGAGAGAGATGAGATTTTGAGTGATTTTGGATACGACTTTTTGAGCGCATAGCAGCGTTACGTGCGACACGAGGGCGCAGCCCGACTGATGCAAATAAAAAAGCGGAT
>JBGCEN010000165.1:0-2250 GCA_045106435.1 Rhodothermales bacterium | reverse complement strand
TATAGCCGATATGATAAGCAGCCCATTTCGTCCTGCCCCTGGCAGATTCCTCGTTTCGGAGCCTTTTATGGGCGATCCGAATTTTCAACGCAGCGTAGTGCTTCTTACTGAGCATAACGATCAGGGAAGCCTGGGTTTTGTTCTGAATCGCCAAATAGAAGCTGGTGTGCATGATCTTATTGAAGAAGTTCCCAAGTTTGATGCGCCAGTATTTTTAGGTGGACCTGTAGAGCAAAACACGTTGCACTATTTGCACCGCCTGGGTGAGCGTTTGCCTCATAGCCACCACATTGCAAATGATGTGTACTGGAGCGGGGATTTCGATCTTTTGACAAAAATGATTAGCGATAACTCCATTTCAGAAGATGAGATTCTCTTCTTTGTAGGTTATTCTGGTTGGGGGCCAGGTCAACTGGAGAAGGAGCTGGAACAAAAATCCTGGATCGTAGCGCCAGAGACAGACGAGTTTGTCTTTATGGATGAATACGATGGCTTGTGGCAACAAGTGCTGGGCAGCATGGGCGGTAAGTATCGTGTACTATCCAATTATCCGGTTGATCCTCAGCTGAATTAACAGCAGCAAAACTGGTCGAAATAATGTTTATTATCTTTGGCCCACAAAAGATTCATAGAATGAATATGCGCAGCACGATTTTAGTATTGATACCACTGTTACTTGCAGGACTGATGGCTTGCAAAAGTACCTCTGAAAAAGGCGGAAGCCGAGGCGGAGCTACTGGCAAAATCACCGGCGAAATCACCGGACAGGCAGACTCTGTAAACCTATACCGAGTGGACGGCTTATTGCCTCGCAAGGTCGCCTCTTATGCTGTAGAGCAGAAGGATGGCAAGGGAACCTTTAAATTGAAGCCCAATGTGGCTCCTGGTTTCTATCAACTAGGCTTTTCTCCAAAAGATGCACGCCAATTGCTTATCGGAGGCGATAAAGCAATGCGTCTGGTAGGAAGTGTAGGGAAATTTCAAAGTGCTAAAATCGAAGACTCTGATTTGAATACACAGTTGGATCAGATTACCGAAACGCTAAACGGTTTAGGTAAGGAGATGCAGCAATCGATCGGGATGTACCGCGCAGCGATGCAGGGAAATGGCACGATCGAACAGGCTGAAGCCTCGATGGCTGCAGTTGATGTCAAGAAAATCGCCTTGCTCGATTCTGTAAAAGAAGCGAATCCTATTCTTGGAAAATATATTGCCTTGCGTACCTATCTCTCATACCAGGGTAAAGGGAAAGAAGCTGGGCATCCTGATGAGATGACTTACTTTAAGGATGCTTTCTTTCGTTATGCAGACCTTTCTGACGCATACTACAATTCTGACATCGGCTTGAATGAGCAGTTTAAAAGCTACGCATATACGCTTAGCCGCATCGGCCTGACCGAAGAGCAGCAGCAAGCAGCAGTAGAGGCGCAGATCGCTAAGATTCCCGACACGAACGCTTCTGCTCGTAAGTTGGCGCTAGTAGGTGCTATAGGCGGTTTTCAGCAGGCAAAAGCATCGAGTGCCTTTATGGCGTTGAGTCAGGCTTATACCAAGGCATTCCCAACTGATAATCCAAACCTTGTCGCCAATCTGAAAAAGGAAGCTGGCCGCATGGCATCTACGACGATTGGAGCAGTTGCTCCTGAAATCGAAATGCCGACTCCGGAAGGTAAAAGCATGAAACTTAGTGATTTGCGTGGAAAGATCGTTTTGATTGACTTTTGGGCTAGCTGGTGCGGTCCTTGTCGTCGTGAAAACCCTAACGTGAAGCGTGTATATGCCAAATATAAAAACAAAGGTTTTGAAATCCTGGGCGTAAGTCTTGACAAAAGTAAAGACCGCTGGGTGAAAGCAATCGCTCAGGACGATCTGCCTTGGCCACACGTAAGTGACCTTAAGCAATGGAAAAATGAAGCTGCTAAATTATATGGCGTTTCTTCTATTCCTTACACGGTATTATTAGATCGTGAAGGCAAAATCATTGCTACGAAATTGCGCGGCCCGGCACTTGAAGCGAAACTCGCTGAGGTATTTGGAGGCTAGTGACGAAGGAACTAAATCTTCAATAACATATTTCCAATTACGAATCTCCAATTCATCACATGATGGATTGGAGATTTGTGAATTATGACTGGAAATTTGAGAAGTGTTGGACTAAAAAAGCTCATACTCCACTAATCGAGCCTCAAGCGGGCCATTGAATAGTGGAATGCGGCGCTTAGGCCGAAGGCCTACATGCTTGAGCGCTTC
>JBGCEN010000164.1:0-7223 GCA_045106435.1 Rhodothermales bacterium | reverse complement strand
CATTTGGCGGGATATCCCCGCGCAAAAGTTTTTGCTCAACAGGGTGTTAAAAGTGGATAAAGCTGTATTCAGATTATACAACGGAGCAACGCGTCACAGCAGTACTTAAGATTCAGAACAATTTTAAATGCAATTGCCCTGCTGGGGCTGAAAAAACTTGGCCGCAAAGAAAAACCGCAGAAGATACCATATTCTTCTGCGGTTCTAATTTTTACATTTTGCAGTGCTACATTTCCTAGATTTTATCTAACAGAAATGCCGTCACATTTTCCTTGGGAATCCTTTCCTGCACCATCGTATCACGGTCGCGCATTGTCACCGTGCCATCTTCCAAGGTATCTCCATCGATGGTAATACAGTAGGGCGTTCCAATTTCGTCCATTCGACGATATCGCCGGCCGATGGCGCCTTTCTCATCATAGAACGCATTGAAATGCTTGCGGACATCCTTTTCGATGGCGTGTGCTACTTCAGGCATTCCATCTTTTTTAACCAACGGCAAAATTGCCGCCTTGACTGGCGCAATGCGTGGGTGGAATTTCATGACCGTGCGTTTATCTCCGTTCACTTCCTCCTCCTCATAAGCTTCGCTTAGCAGCATCAGAATCGTTCTGTCCAGGCCAACCGAAGTCTCAACGACGTAAGGGATATAACGCTCTTGTGTTTGCGGATCAAAGTATTCCATTTTTTTGCCCGAAAACTCCTGATGCCGGCTCAGGTCAAAATCCGTACGCGAATGGATTCCTTCAACCTCTTGCCATCCAATTGGATATTTGTATTGGATATCAACAGCCGCATCTGCATAGTGTGCAAGCTTTTCATGCTCGTGAAAACGCAAGTTCTCAGGAGAAATACCGTTGTCGATGTGCCACTGCATTCTGCGTTCTTTCCATTCATCGTACGAACCCATTTGTGTACCGGGTTTTACGAAATACTGCATCTCCATCTGTTCAAACTCACGCATTCTGAAAATGAACTGGCGGGCTACAATTTCATTTCTGAACGCTTTGCCAATCTGCGCAATACCAAATGGGATCTGCAAACGCGACGTTTCACGCACGCTGTGGAAGTTGACAAAGATGCCCTGTGCTGTTTCCGGACGCAGATAAATCTTGCTATCTGAATCTGCAACCGGGCCAATGTGCGTTGAGAACATCAGGTTAAACTGACGAACGTCTGTCCAGTCAAATGCACCAGAATCCGGTGATTTGATTTCCTCCTCCATGATCAGGTCGTACAATGCCTTTGGCATATCCTCGGCATTGAGCGCTGCAACCATTTTCTCCTGAACAGCCGCCGCACGATCCGTTTTTTTCTTTTTAATGAGGCGGGCAATATGGTTTTCAATAAGCTGATCCGCGCGGTATCGCATTTTTGATTGCTTATCGTCAATCAACGGATCACTGAACGCATCAACGTGGCCAGATGCTTTCCACGTTTTGGGGTGCATCAAAATGGCTGCATCGAGGCCGGCAATGTTATCGTTCTGGTAGACCATAGAGCTCCACCAGCTATCACGCACATTCTTCTTCAATTCAATCCCAAGTGGACCATAATCGTATGTAGCGCTTAGTCCACCATAGATTTCGGAGGAAGGAAAAACAAATCCCCGACGCTTACTCAACGATACTAACTTCTCAAACAGGTCACTCATGATGCAGGCTATGGTATAAGGGTAATGCTTTCTAAAAAGCCTCGAAGATGTTCACACCTCCGAGGCCAAATACGGATTGGATTCCCTACAACCAGTGTTGCAGGTTTCAAGTTTCAGCCATCAGGCAGCGTGTCTTTATAGACTCAACTGGTCAGCTTGAAGTCTGGTGGTCCATAATGCTGATACGCAGCCCACAAGGCGCCATATTGTGCATGCCGGCTCACTTTTTTGCGTGCCTCAAAGATGGCATCACCTATCGATTCGCCGTTCAGAAACTGCTGATAGAAACGCTCGGCAAAAAGGATCGCGCCTTTATCGTCTACCTCCCATGCCGTGCCTATGTAATTGCGCACGCCAAGCTTCAACACTTCATCTGCCAAACTGGGTAAAAGTCCTGCTTCACCAAAAGGCTGGGCCAATTGGCGGCTTTGCACATCAATATCTTCCTCGCCGGCTCCCGCTGCGGTTGCCATTGAAGTGCGGCCAGACAAACAAGCATTGGCAAAGATGAGGGTTGGCGCATCTATCAAACGTTGAATTTCGCCGGCTGTAAGCAAACCAGTATCGAACAACCATCCTGTTTTGCTCGGATCATTCTTGTCGTAGTCACCATGGCCGGCGTAATGCACAATCGCATAATTCCCTTCAAAAAGCTTTTCCAGTACATCCAGCCTGTTTGCTGCAGGATATCCACTGCTATTGTTCACATCACGAGGTGATCCAATGAACGTATCTACTTCAAAGTCATGCTTGACAAGCAGCTCACTTACGATCAGGGCCTCCTCCTCAGCAAACTCCAGTGAGCCATCCGGATTGCCTATTACCAGCGCTCTGCGCGCTCTGCCTGCTCGCGATGATGGGATGTTGCTGTACGTGGTACGTAACTGGCGACTTATCGGCAAAGTTAGAGAGACAGCACCCGCCTGCTCGCGATTGGGAAAGACCAGCATTTCCCAATGAATGGGCGCTGTATTCCGGTCCAATTCAAAGACCAAAGAGGCGCTTGATGTAAGAAGGTCTTCAAACTCGCCCGGCATCAACAATTGATAGAGTACTTTTCCATGACGCAATGCTCTTTCTGCATCGGGGTCCGTCATCCGCTCAATCAACTCATGCACAAGTTTGACATCAACCTTGATCTCTCTTTCAGGTATGGCTGAACTTGCCGTAAGGCCGGCAATCCGATACACATCATTCTCCAGGCGTATGGACAACCTGCTAGGCATGGCCGTTTTTGCATCCCTGCCGGAAGATAATCTGACCGATATGATCCTGGATAGCCCTTCTTCAGAAAGCCGTTCCTTCGTCGCTGCTTTAATGCTCCTCGCTTGCACTTTTTCGTCTAACGAACTGTTTCTTCTGGTTTCTTCTACACTATGGGTTGCTCTATCAACAGTCTTTTCTATTTTAGCAAATGCATTTTCCAGCCTCGACATCAGTTCTTTATTGTCCAGGCTTCCAATACCGCTTTCTTCCAAATAAGCGGTTAAAAGCTTTTTACGTTTACTATTCCCACTCATCCCCGAGGATTGCAACATAGAGCCAATGATCAGTGACAATGCATGCTCTTCACTTACGCGCCCTGTGCCTTTTGACTGCACCTTTGCTTCCACAGTCAACTCAAGCGCTATTTCATCTTGGCCCGCAATCACCAGTAATTCATCAAGGATTTCCTGCGCCTTTAGTTTATCATATTCAACAATCTTGACTTCATGAATCCGGTCCTTGTCGTCAGGAAATGCTGCCAATGCATCTGCATATCCGTTAAGTTGTCCTCTTAGTGCACGCCGTGTATCCAATGAGCCAACACCAGACCCAATCAAAACGGTGCAGAGCGTAGTTAAGCCAGGCAGTGTGTTTAATTTCCAAACCAGTTTCCTGAAAAGTAGCTGGAGATTCTGTTCGCTAAAATCGCCATTAAAAAACCCCATGCCGCAGATTGCCGCGAACCTGCCGCCATTCTTCCCCCATGGGAATAGATCAACCTGACCGATATCTCCGAGTAACAGACCTTGTTGTGTGAGCCGGGTTAGTACAAGTTTCTTCCTGCGATCCTCCCATTTCATGCCCCAATCAACTTGAGAGATGTGATGATCAACGGCAAGCTCTGCACTTTGAGGCTCAACGCCTCTATAATGCCCAACAGCATAGACATCACCTTCTGCATGGACAATATTGTCCCAATGGACTGATACGTTCAGTTTCGGCCGGGCTTTCTTTTGCTCTTCCTGAACAACAGCAGGTTTTACAACATGCTTATACGCTTTGGTTTTAATAGGCAGATAGCCAACCCTTTCGTTTGCAGTAATCAATACCTCATGACTTGCACGGTCAGCCTTTGTACCTCTTTTAATTTTGCCCGGTATTTCCAGCCATTCGTACAACGCGGTAGCGGTAGCCGGCTGCGTGAAATACACGGTATGGTATACCTGTCCATTGGTGCCAAAAGCACGCACTTGCTTTACATACCCATCCGGATGAGGATCTACGCTCGTCATAGATTCAGTATCTACAACCAGGTCATTGGGCTTGTCATTCATGACTTGATCGACAATCCCTCCACCGATAGACAGTAATAATCTTTTAGGAATGCCAGGCGCGGGGCCGTCTTGCACAGCATCGATATCAAAATCAGATGTGATCGCGAAATAGTCTATCTCTTCAGGCCCCGGCTGTCCTTCTTGCGTCTGATTAATCTCCATCACAAAAGGTCCACCCGGCTCCATCGCTGAGAGCCCTGGAATTTTGGCTTTAGATACAGAAGCAGTCGCCAGGTATTTTGCGAAGGCCCCAAGCCCTCTGATCATCCCAGCATAGATAGGGCCGGCGAGTCCTGCACCCGATATGAAGCCCACCACACGCGAAGAAGCAGCCGCCAAATTTGTATAGTAATCGATAAAACGATACCAGTTCTCTGGCTTGGCCAACAATGTGCCTGCATTGGTCGCTCCTACAAAAATAGCCCGCTGGAATGTTGCTCCCCAGTCGTCATCAGGCAGTTCTTTCTCGATCAGGCTTCTTAACACGAGTCCGCCCCGACTGTATGCAATCGCGTCGATGACAGGAGGAAATTCGTCGGACCACTGCGCTGTTTTCAGGTATTTGAGTAATTCCCATGCATTCTCAGCCGGCGTTTCGCTCAATGTGTGGTGATCAAAGCCCAGTACAAGATCATAGGCTTTTGCTGCTTCTTCCAGGAATGAACGGCCTTCAGGAATTTCACACAGTCCCCCATAGCTTCCAATGGTGCTACTAAATGTACCATGTATAAACAGCAATACTTTGGGTGCTCTGCCGGCGGGAATCTCAAGCGTATCCAGGCTTTGCATGGGCTCCCATGCTTCAACATCTATCTCTCCACCCGCCAATTTCATATTTAGCACACACTGCGTCACATTTTTCTCCAACCTTTTCATGGTCAGATTGGCGACGTTCGAAGACTCCTTAATCTTGATGATGTGTGCTTTTGCTTTTTTGGCAAACGATTTAATTTTATCACCAATGCCCCGGCGCGTTTCGGGCGCATGTGTATAGCCGGCCAATTCTATTTCAAATTCGTAGCTATCCTTTTCTTCAGATGATCGGGTGCTACGCCGGCTTGAAGTCGTTGCCTGCTTTGCAAATACCCATCGATATACCCCGTCTTCTTCAACCAGTATAACCGCCTGCTCTTCCGATTTGGCAGGAACAGATACTTTTACTTTTGTGTCTTCCGGCTGGGCACCTGCACTTCGCTTCCGATAATCACGTCTCCTGTTTAAAACAAGCGTTTTTTCTACAGTAAGGCTATGCTCAGCTGTAAGCGCAGATAAAAACGGATCACTCGCATCATCTCTCCCGGCACTCCTTTTTCTACTTGCAGATGCCTGAGGTACAGATTCACTCACCTCGTACGCTTCAGGAGCAACGACACTAATTTCTTTTAAGAGGTTACGCTTTGCCATTTTCAGAATTGACTGGGTGATTTGATAAACAAGACCGGAAGAACGTCCCTCAAATATTTTGGACGATTAAAAAGCAGAATCGAACAAGCATTCCTGACTACAGAGGAAAGCACCATAAACACTTCGGCATTGGACATTCCATGATCGGTGTTCGATATTCGACAGGTTGTACGCTCTTCTTTGCCGGCTTACTTTTGATATCCAGGTTTAAAACGTAGTATATGGTATCTTGCCAGTAAAAAAAACTGCCACCATTTTAAATATAGACTCGTTTCAATGCGCTTCCTCCGAATAATGAGAATTAACTTTATCCTACTTTTGTGCCTTCTTTCAAGCGTTGCCATCTACCCGGCAATTGCACAAGAAATCGACATCAACAGCCGGCCGGAGCGCTCAGAACGCAGTCATGATTTTGATGTATTGCATTATCGCATTGAGCTTTCATTTGAGGAAGATTCCCGTTCAATGTTTGGTAAAACCGTTGTCACCGTACGCGCTTTGCGAGACGGGTTTGATCAACTCGAACTGGACGCAGAAACCTTTACTGTAACGGAAGTACTGAGCGCAAAAAATAGCTCGTTGCCCTTTTCTCATCAAGCCGGTGTCCTTTCAATCGATCTCGACGAATCTGCCCTGTATAATGATACGGTAGCCGTCACGATCTCTTATGAAGGAAACGATATACGGATAGACCCGACAGCCTATGGCCAGCCGGCGTCCTACGCGGTGGGCATAGGCTTCAAACCCGCTACAGAAGCAAACCCTCAACTCATCAACACCCTGTCGTTTCCTGAAGGTGCGCGGCACTGGTTTCCCAGCTATGATCATCCAAGTGACCGGGCAACGCAAGAAACCATTATTACCGTTCAGCAAGACTACCAGGCTATTTCCAATGGCCGGCTTGTAAGCATCACAAAAAATGATGATGCAGGAACGCATACCTTTCACTGGCATCTTGAGCAATCACATCCGACCTATCTCTCGGTTCTGGTCGCCGGCCCGTACGTGGGCATCAAAGATACACATGGCGACCTGCCACTTACTTACTGGGTGTACCCAAAGGACAAAGATGATGCGATGCGCTCCTTTGGCAAAACACCAGAGATCCTTCAATTTCTCGAAGACACCTATGGCGTACCCTATCCCTGGGTGCGGTATGATCAGATTACCATACCCGGTATTGGTGGAGGTGCAGAAAGCACCACAGCAACAGTCGTCGGAGAATCAACGATACACGATGAACGGGCTGATCAGGATTTCCCCAGCCACTGGCTCGTGGCACATGAAGCTGCGCATCATTGGTGGGGTAATATGATTAGCTACAGAGACTGGACACATACGTGGCTCAGCGAAAGTTTTGCAACGTTCAGCGAATACCTGTGGAGTGCGCACAGCATGGGGCCAGATGAAGGGGCGCTAAATTTACAGGGGAAAAAAGCCTCGTATCTTAATGAGGCGAAGAACAAATACATGCGCCCTATTGTGTTTGATCGTTGGGAATATCCAAATCAGAATTTTGACAGCCACACGTATCCTAAAGGAGCTGTGATTGTTAACATGATGCGAGCGTATTTGGGAGAAAAAGCATTTGGCCGGGTGATGCAGCATTTTCTAACAAAACACGC
>JBGCEN010000163.1:0-3823 GCA_045106435.1 Rhodothermales bacterium | reverse complement strand
GCTGGCTTTGGTGGGGCAGGGCGGCAGCGACTGTAGCTCAGCTGATGTCGACTTTGGTGATGATACGCTTTATATTGCTTATAAAAGGAAAGTGTCGGGGTAAATTATCCTCGTACAGAATCCACTCTGCATCTTTCAGCTGATGCCAATTTTCCTGCTGCAAATGGGCTCTTTGCCGGGTCCTTGGTCCGAAACGTTACGGTCCGGGGGCGTTTACGGACTGGTGATTGGGCGTGGCAATTTTTTCAGCTGCACCATCTTTAACAGACTCGCAAGGTGGCCTATAGGCGTAAATAAGGAAGGTAAAACCGTACAACTTAATTGGATTGCGAGTTTCTCATACCTGTCTGATTGTCCGAAAAGGCGTTTTATACTTATCCGCCCTCAAAGACGAATTTACCATATGACTGTTGCGTATTAGCGTTTTTTTTGGAACTGAGAGTATGATCACGATGAACAGGATTAAACTCGTAAACCTGGCAATGATTGTTGCTGCAATGATCGCTTCGCCGCTCTATGCAAAAGGCTACGACCTCGTGATTTTGGCAGGCAGGGTTATTGATCCGGAAACGGGATTGGATGCGATCCGTAACGTGGCCATCGATGATGGCAAGATCGTCGCGATCAGTGAGTCACAACTACAAGGCGACACCGTGGTCGATGCCACAGGCCATGTAGTTTCCCCGGGCTTCATCGATTTGCATGCGCATGGACAGACTATCGGGGACTACCGTATGTATGTGATGCAAGGCGTTACTACGGCGCTGGAACTCGAGTCGGGCGTGCTGCCTATCGGCGACTGGTACAAAGTACAGGGTCAGAAGAACCTGCCGATTAACTATGGAGCATCCGCGGGCTGGACCTTCGGCCGAATCGCCGCCTTCACAGACACAGACCCTTCGGCAGTGCCGAGTTATTTTCAGGATGCGCAGTCACTTAATGACTGGAAAACGGATATCGCCTCACTGGAGCAATCGGACAGGATTCTGAGCCTCATCGAACAAGGGCTTAGGGAGGGAGCCCTGGGCATTGGCGTCAACGCAGGCTATGCGCCAGGCTACGGACAAAAGGAATATTTTGCGCTGGCCGAAATGGCTAATGAATATGACGTGGCGACCTTCACTCACGTTCGCTACGCCAGCAATAGAGAGCCACAAAGTTCGTTTGAAGCGATCAAGGAACTCATTTCAAATGCGGCCATCACGGGGGCGCACATGCACCTGTGCCACATCAATAGCACCTCCCTTGCCGATATTAATGCCACGTTGGCGCTGGTCGAAAAAGCTCAGGCCAAGGGCATTAACATTACGGTAGAAGCGTACCCATATGGCGCCGCCAGCACCGTTGTTGGTGCGGCCATGTTCACCGGTCCGGACTGGCGCGAGCGCATGGCGTCCAGCGCGGAAAATTTCCAGCTTGGTGCGGACAGAATGACGGAAGATCAGCTGGCTGATTATCAGGCCAACAAGCCCGGGACCTTTATCACCTGGCACTTCCTGGACGAAAGTAAGCCTGATGATCTTGCCATGTTGGATGCCTCTGTCACCCATCCTTCAATCATGATTGCATCGGATTCCACCTTCTGGGCGTACTTTGATGACGATGGAAATATTGTGACCTACGACGGTGACGAATGGCCGCTGCCGCCAAACCTCTTTGCACATCCGCGTTCGGCCGGTTCCTTCGGCAAAATTCTTCGCTCTTACGTGCGCGAACGAAAGCTACTGTCGCTGAGCGAAGCCATCCGCAAGATGAGCTTGTTGCCTGCGCAGACCCTGGAAGAATTTGTCCCGCAAATGCGCACAAAGGGTCGGCTTCAAGTGGGCATGGATGCAGATATCGTGGTATTTGACCCGAATACAGTTGCCGACCGGGCGACGTTTGAAAATGCCAATCAACCTGCAGTAGGAGTACAAACGGTGCTCGTGAACGGTGAATTCGTGGTGCGTAATGCAGACCTCATCGTTGACGCAGCTCCCGGCAGACCAGTCCGTCGCGAGCTGCAATAGCAGCGAAATTGTGTTGCGTCTGTGTTAGACGCCGCGTCCTCACGTGCCGGGAAACAAGCCCGAGGAAATAGCCACTGAAATTCAGGCACATTTATGAACAGCGTTTCGCAGCGGCCCTGGTATTATCGCTGGCTGCCTTGCCCGCTATGGCGGAGACAATCCGATGGCCCTGTTACTTGAAGTCCCCGCAGCCAAGACCACATTGCCGGTCGAGGCTGCAAAATCCTCTGGCAATTTCATTTTGTCCATAAATAAAATGGTCAGATAATTAATACAAGAGAGCGCACTCCCCGGATCGTTGATCCCAGGACTCATCGCTTTAAGCGCAATTTCGGTGATTTGTTTAAAACCTATAATATGATCTTCTCTAGCAAGTTCAGAATTACTGAGGACAAAGTTTTCTAGAATTTTATTCTCCAATTCTTCGTCAATTGTTTTATTGCATCGATATAAATTAGCTCCCTCCAAAATGAATTTACTTTCGGGCGTAAGCACTTGAATTTTTAAATCCTCTTCTTCACAAATTTTGTATAATTTTTCTGAACTAACAAAACGCAAATAACCTGATCGATCAGCTGGATAATTTTTCCAATTTCCAATATCTGTTGGAGGACTTTCGGAAGAGAGTTGACTAATCGTACCTTCTTTCAAATTATAAATAGTAGTGCTGAATAATGATTCTAATATTTTTCCAACCTGAACCGATTGCGAAATGGAATGAATAAAAAATACAAAAAGAAATAAACAGAGTAATCCAAAACCAATCCCCAATAAAACACTAAATCCAGGTAATGGAATCTTCGGCTGATTAGGAGTCATATTGACCGCCATCAAAAGACAATAAGTGATGGTACCTAAATAAGTGCCTAAAACAATTTGATGAAATTTATCGGAAATCAAACTCGGTAAAATCCTTGGGGAAAAATTCGATGCGGCATTGTTCAGTAAAACCATCACCATAGAAAAACTAAATACCATCAATGAAATCAAGGCACCAACTAATACGGTCAAAATAGATTGAGCCACCTCCCAACTTTTTATCAATAGAAATGCAGGAATTCGTTCACCCATCCAAGCGGTCAAACCATTAGATTCAAGAACTAACATCGTACCTGTAAAAATGAAAAACCCTATCGCCATCAGCATAGGAATGAATGCAATACTTGTTGTGACTTTTTCATACAAGTATTGAATCAAATAAGGCACTCTTTTAAATCTTCGGATTATTCCCATGGTTGGAGGTTTCGTTTTTTATCCATAACGGATATAGGTTTTTTATGTTCAGATTTTTTTTTCTTTAGAGTTGAACATATCAAATACTCGCCCGTTCTAGAGACGTATCAGAAATGTTTTTGGTTATTATTTCTTAAAAAAATAAAATTTATGTTCAAACAATTTAGTGACTCTTTTTCAAATCTAATGGATAAAATGCAAGCGTGGATAGATTCTATCGTGCTTGCTCTGCCTAATATTGTACTTGCAAGTATAGTGTTGGGAATCTCTATTTTCTTAGCTAGGTATTTTAAAAAGATCGTTACTAAAGGATTATTTCGAACAACAGATAATAAAACAGTCGTTGGTGTAATCTCCAATATTGCAGTAGCTGCTTTTATGATCGTTTCGCTATTTGTCATTTTGAATATATTAAATCTTAGTGAAGCGGTAACTGCCTTATTGGGTACAGCAGGGGTGATTGGATTGGCAGTTGGTTTGGCATTGCAAGATCCATTGATCAATTTATTTTCAGGTGTATTGATGAGTGTTAAAGATTATTATCAAATTGGAGACTTGATAGAGACCAATGGTTTTTTTGG
>JBGCEN010000162.1:0-9623 GCA_045106435.1 Rhodothermales bacterium | reverse complement strand
AAGTACAAGCACAAGGATTTTATCCTGAGCTGCTGAGCAAGAGGACCATGGAGAAGCAGATAGACGTGAGATGTTTTTCTGATGCACTCTTCTCAAAAGAGAGGTATATTTGAAAGTTGTGGATGAGCAAAAAAGAAAAGCGTATCCTGATTGCTTTGTTTAATCGCCAGTATTGCCGACTGAGAATCGGCAAGAAGGCACAATCAGAACACGCCATGCTTACCCATGAATCTACGGTAATTGATCTTAAAAATCGAGTAAATGAATCAGCGCGAAGTGTGCTTGATCAGCTAATTCACGAAGGAGCCCCTCAAAAGATCTCTTCATGGTGCGTTGCGAAAAACTATTCGACATTCGCACAGTCTTAAGCATGTGTGATCATTCTACATGCGCATGTTATCTTTAGGTCGTGTTGACAATTAACAATCAGTTGAAATACTATGGCAAAGTCGCCGGAAGAATTAGCCCAGACCATGATTGATAATCTGCAATCTAAAACAGGCAAAGCGCTGCCTGAATGGATTGCAGTAGTAAAGGCCAGTGGTTTGGAAAAACATGGACAGGTAATCAAGCACCTCAAAAGTGAGCATGGCATCACGCATGGTTTTGCCAATCTGATTGCGCACAAAGCCAAAGCGCATGGTTTGGCCCCGGTGGAGAGTGATGATTTAGTGGTTACACAATACGCCGGCGCAAAAGAAGGGCTGCGACCGATTTATGACGCGCTGGTAAAACTGATTGAAAGTTTTGGCGATGATGTTGCACTTGCCCCGAAGAAAAGTTATGTAAGCTTGAGGAGAAACAAGCAATTTGGATTGATTCAGCCGTCAACGAAAACAAGGGTTGATGTCGGCATAAACCTGAAAGGCATAGCCCCTACAGATCGTCTTGAAGCTTCGGGCAGTTTCAACGGGATGGTCTCGCACAGGGTACGGTTATCGAATGTGCAAGAGGTAGATGATGAGTTAGTCGGCTGGCTTCGAGATGCCTATGAGGCCTCTTAAACCGCAAAAAACTGCTACTTTATTCTGCAAGCAAGGGGCGAACTCTACTAACATTGCTGAATGTCCACGGGTTGTATGCTGAAACAGAAAGGGTGTATGAGTGAAGTGATAACTGCACTCATACGCCCTTTTATGCTTACGGGAAATGTTATTTTTCCTCTAGCGTCTAGTTTCTAGACGGGAAAATGCCTGTCATTGCCACACACGAAGTCATTGTGAGCACAGGCGTTCTGTTTTCATGTGCCTGACTCCCTCCCGCGTTATGTGTTGTAACTGCAAGCCCGGCAACATCCAGGCTACTAATGGCCAGATTGTCCAGCGATACAGTTACTGTAGGAGCAGAAATGGTCCCATCAGCTGTTCCTCCAGTGCGTTCCGCAACACCTGAATCAGAGCCGCGTGTTTGTACTACTTTCATTTGTGTAGCCGCAACTGTTGCAGTAGCTGAACCCGTCATAGTAGCTGTAGCTGCTGATACGCCGGCAGCTGAGCCCGGATGGTTATGCACTGGCATCTGCTGCGAATTCAATGTCACTGTTTCTGCACCAAATTTGCTGCCTATGGGATAATTGGATAGCCCTGGTGATTGTCCCATATGAACCACTGCGCGACCGCGTAGGTCTGGCAGCCCAAAAGTAGTTCTGCCGTCTCCTCCATAGATGGTGCCGTAAAGCGAAAACAAGGCGGTGTTTTGTGCAATCGAAAGCAATTGCCCGTTGGCCGGTGCCCATCCACGTGGGCAAAAGTTAAATCCAAATGTGGCAATCTGGCCGAGGTAAGGTTCTGTTTGTGCATTGGACTGCGTTGGGGTTGCCATAAAAAGTCCTATCACGGCTAACATGCTGCAAGCGAAAGAAACGTGTTGTTTTAACGTACGCATTGGTTTTTCCTAAGAATGTGGGTGTCAAGGAGGTGTTTATTCTGGTATGCATAAGGATGAATACATCGCGTTGAGATCAAAAACCAAAGAAGTACATCTTTCTCAGTTGTATCGATTTTGATCAAGGATGTCGTGGGCTATTCAATCCGTACCAGCCTCTCCTTTTTAAGTCATTGCGCTATTGTCAATCAATAGCTCCTATTCTTAATCACAAGAAACAGCGAGAAATAGGCGCATCTTGAACTGAAAAAATTTAAAAGGCAGATGCTGGCTTCGAGTGATGCCGTTTATTGTGTCCGAGAGTTCGTTTTGCTTTATTGGGTATGCTATCTCCCACCTGTAACATGGCATCAATCATGAATATGATTTACAATTTTAAGTATTTGTTCTGTGTATTTATAGTGTTCACGCTTCTGCCCGGTTGTGAAGCCGGCCAGGATGAGGCTAACAATTCTGCTGGTGCGATTGCTAACGAAACGCAGGAAATCTCCCACTCATTTTTTATTGCCGGCCCAACGTTAACGGGTATCATCGGTGAAGCAGGAGAAGTAATATGGGATTCTGGGAAAGAAGCCGCGCGCGATGGATATGTGCTGCCAAATGGTCATGTGCTCATCTGCTGGAGCGATGTTGTGCATGAATATGACAACGACAAAAACATCGTATTCACCTATGAACTAAGCGAAGCCAACCAGGAATTGGGTACGGCCGTGCGGCTGGATAATGGGCGGACGATGATCACTGAACTCGGGGACAAGCCGCGCATTGTTGAAGTGGATGCAGCCGGCGAAATTCTGCTGGAAGTCCCTTTGCAGCCTGATACCGACAATGCGCACATGCAAACCCGCATGGCCCGTAAGCTAGCTAATGGAAATTACCTCGTGCCGCATCTGTTGGCATTTGCAGTGAAAGAATACACGCCGGCCGGCGAGGTTGTAAAAACGTTTCCGACAGACCTGGCTGAACTGGGTGGTAGAGAGGCAGAAAATTGGCCGTTTACAGCGATTCGATTGGCAAATGGCAATACGGTGGTGAACTTAACGCACGGCAACAAGACGGTGGAGATGGATAGCGAAGGGAATGTGGTATGGAAAGTCTCCAACGAGGATTTTGATCACGATCCTTTTGACGATCCTTGCGGTGCGCAGCGTCTACCGAATGGCAACACGGTGATTACCAGCTATCATGCGCAGGAAGGGATTAAGGTATTTGAAGTGACGCCTGAAAAAGAAATTGTCTGGACCTACGAAGGCCCCCATCGGGCACATCACTTTCAGATCTTGACGACGAATGGTGTGCCTTTGGTTGGGACGCCGCTGAAGTGATTGGAATATCGAACACCCAACAAAGAATTTCGAATATCGAAGGGTAACTCAAATAAGCCTTCGACATTGGGCGTTCCTTGTTGGGTGTTCATTATTCAAAGCCTGCTATTTCATCAGGACAACGGTGCGTGTATTCACGCGCGCATCAACTTGAAAGCGGACGAAGTACATGCCGGCTGGCATGTTTTCAGCAGGATTCCAGGTAAAGCGCTGCGGTCCGATGGCTGTTTGTGTATCTGCCAAAGACGCAACGCGACGCCCGAGGACATCATACACTTCTATTTGTAATGCAGCCGGCTCATCAAGATTCACTTCGAGTTGTACCCGTCCCTGTGCAGGGCTGGGGTAAACCTGGAATGAGGCAAGCCGGTGGTCGATTTCTTCTTCTGTGCTTGTCACAGTTTCGCCGTAGCTATACGTATATCGCTCGTCGTTTTGTAAAGCACTACTTGAAGTAAGCTGTGTGGCTCCACCATCATTTTTACCCAAACCGTCGTCTATCTGATAAATTTCTTCAAGAATGTCACCATCAGCATCGAAGGTTGCAGTATATACTTCGTCATCAAACCACCCACCTGATCCATCAGGCAGTTGGTCAATAACCTGTGTAAGAAGCCCCATGCCGTTATACGTTGAAAGCACGCGAGACGCTTCAGTAGGAGGGCCAAAGAATAGTTCGGTTGTAATTGCTTCTGTCTGCTGTCCCTGATCGTTCAATGTGAATACTGTTCGCTCAGAATCCAGCCACATGTCCTCTCCTGCAGAAAATTGCTCGAGTTCTATTGCGGTTGTTGCGTCAGGGTACTCATAGACTAATCTGAACGAGACCACCCACGTTTCTGTATCGGCATCCCATCCTTCGGTGAGCTCTATGAGTTGGCGGTCTTGATCATCTAGCGTTATCGTTTCACGGCTGGCCAGGACAAGTAGGCCGGTATCTTCATCAAGAAACTCGGTTGTTGCTACGGTTGTTTGGCCATCGATAACTGCGGTACTAAGCGCGAAGGTTACCCAGTCACCATCTTCCCAAAACTGAATTTCGAAACTCAGTAAGTTACCATTGGCATCAAAAGAGCTAAATAAACGCTGTTCGTTTTCATACTCTGTGCCGTTCCATGAGCTGAATATGCTCTCAAGTTCATTGCCATTCATGTCCAGCATGAAGGTTTGCAGTGCGCTATTTTCCCATGATTGTGTTAGATCATTCCATTCCCTATAGAGGTTTCCGGATGGTACACCATCGGTATAAATAGGCTCGAGCAGGCTCACTAAAACCCACGCATCATTTTCCCAGTATTCTTCCAGCACGCTGGCAAGCGGATCATCTGCCTGGGCGAGTGTGGGAAATCTGTCTTGTAGGCCCTTTGATGAAATACATGCCAGTTGTTGATCTCTTGTAAGATCACTGGTTAGGATCGCCACATAGTCTGCAGCTTGTGGGGTAAGACCGGTTGTTGGGAAAATCTCTTGCCCTAACTTGTTTAAAGATGGCGCGTCAGCACTTGGGCAAACTTGAGCTTCGGCGGTTGTCGTTGATAAAAAGAGTAATAATAGCGTAAAAAGCGTAACAGTTTTTTTCATAGGTTGACGTGGGTTAAAAGAATTAGGAAGGATGTGCTACTTGAGGGTAGCGCATTATATTTAATTGCGTAAAACAGCCGGCAAAAACGACACGGGAGTTGCTGATTTTTTAGCAGATGGCTTGATATGGGTTATCTAGCACGGAACGCCAATATCGAAATGTGCTTTTAATGTAACTTGTTTGAATTAATTAAGCACGACATTATTCTAAATTCATACTTGTAAAAACTACGTTTAATCAATGGTTGATAACAGGAGCAACATGACAACTGCCGGCCCGGGACTTAAAAAGGTGATCTTGTGCGGGGTTCTTTTGTGCTTGATTGCTTTTTCTTTTACAAGTTGCCAGATCGGAAGAAAAGGAACGAGCGCTCCCAATACAGGCTCGTATCGAGTTGTTGGGTATGCGAGTAGCCGTACCGATATAAGCAATATAAATCCCACAAAGCTTACCCACCTCAATTATGCGTTTGCAAAGATTGACGAAGAAGGCACCGTATTTTTTCCCAAAGAGCAATCTGTTGCGCATATGGGAGAATTAATCGCGCTCAAAAATAGAAACCCGAAGCTTAAAATATTGCTTTCTGTGGGAGGATGGGGGGCAGATCATTTTTCTGATGCTGCATTGACGCCGGCTTCCCGTCGTCGGCTTGCGCAGAACATTGTACAGTTTATATCAGATTATGACCTGGACGGTGTAGACCTCGACTGGGAATATCCGGGTCAACCCGGTCCTGGTATCAAATTCCGCGAGGAGGATCGTGAGAACTTTACGTTGTTGCTCCGAACCATCCGTGAACATTTAGATGCAAAGCGTGAACAGCGCGGCCGAAATTATTTGTTAACCATTGCAACCAGCGGGAGCCGGCGTTATTTCGAGCATACCGAAATGGAAGCCGTTCATTCGTATCTGGATTTTATCAATGTGATGACATACGACTTCTACACGGGCGGCTCAAAAACCACTGGCCATCATACAGGATTATACCAATCTCGTTATATCGGAGAAACAGAAAAGAATTCAGATACAGCTATTAAACGCCACCTTGATGCGGGAATACCGGGTGACAAGATTGTTCTCGGCGTTGCGTTTTATGGCAGAGGATGGACCGGTGTTGAGGCAACAGATAGCGGATTGTATCAACCGGTAAATCGCGCTACAAAAGCATATGCGTATGAAGAGCTGCGGTCCGATTACATTAATCAACGCAGCTTCGATCGCTACTGGGATGATTCTGCCAAGGCCCCCTACCTGTGGAGCCCCGATTCAACAACCTTCATTTCTTATGAGGACCCTGAATCACTTGCCCATAAAGTCGATTTTATAAAAGAACGAGGGCTCGGCGGTATCATGTTCTGGGAATACAAACATGACGACAACGGCGCCCTGCTTGATACGCTGGTGAAAGGGCTTGAGGAATAAGTACGTTAGCAGTCTGAGAGTCTGTGGGGCGGTGAGTCTGTAAGTCATTCTGTATTAGCATAATTGCTTATCTCTCAAGCCTCTTCTAAAACGCACCAACAAAAAAACAGCAGAACGCAAAAGGAAAATTCCTTCTACATTCTGCTGTTTTAGATTCTGCTGTTCTAAATTCCAACGGACGGTTTTACAGCTCCCAGCCTTTCCGGTACTCGTAGTGCAAGAATTTATTGGCATCCGGTGCGTTGATGAACTCACCTTTCTTGCTATCCCAGAACAACTTGCGACCGTAGCCGGCTTGCAGGGCTACATTACCCAGTAGCATCGTTTCTGTAAGCGGGCCGGCGTAGCTAAATGGACTGGTTGCATCTCCCATGCCTTTACAAGCATTCACCCAGTTCATTTCATGGCTTTCTTTGATGCGTGGCAGCGTTTGTGGCACATTCGCGTATTCTTGCTCCAAAATGGCCGGGAATAGGCGTGGATTGTGCGCATACGTATCATATACAGCAACGCCCTTTTCGCCGATCAAAATTGCACCGCCGCCGGGATTGACTTCTGCATCAGCCGGCATTACGTGCGGCCGGCGTGGAAGCAGTCCGCCGTCGTACCAGGTTAGTTTAATCGGATCGCGAAATCCTTGTGCGAACTCATAGTGTACCTGTGTAGCCAACGGGAAAGAAGCGCGATCTTTGCCACCATAAGGTGAACCGGCTGCTTCAATTGAGGTTGGCGCTTTGAGATCGAGCGCCCAATACGCGTGATCAATAAGATGCGCGCCCATGTCCCCGAGTGCGCCGGTGCCATAATCTGTCCATCCACGCCATGAAAACGGAGTGTATGCAGAGTGGTACGGTACTTTTTTAGCCGGCCCAAGGAATAAATCCCAATCGAGTCCTTTGGGGACTTTTTCAGATTTCTCAGGACGAGCAATGCCTTGTGGCCAGATGGGGCGGTTGGTCCAGATGTGTGCTTCATGTACCGGCCCAATGGCGCCGGCCCATATCCATTCAAGCAATTTTCTGCCATCATCATGGGAGTGTCCCTGATTCCCCATTTGTGTGACAACGCCGGTTTCTTTTGCGACCTCGCGAAGTACACGGGCTTCATGCACGGTATAGGTAAGTGGCTTCTGCACATACACATGTTTGCCCATCTTCATCGCCATCACGGCAGCCGCCGCATGGGTATGATCGGGCGTGGCGATAACTACTGCGTCGATATCCTTTTGATTTTCCAGTAGCTTGCGAAAATCCTTGTACTTCTTGGCTTTATCGTAAGCCATTTTCAACGCTGCGCGTCCTTCGCGCATGTTACCGTCGCCATCAACAAAGGCTGATGCAACGCGGCGCTCATCCACATCACATATGGCAACGATGTTTTGGCTTGTTAGCGCATTCATGTTAGAAGCACCCATGCCACCCGCACCGATGGCTGCGATATTAAGCGTGTCGCTGGGAGCCTGAAAGCCAGGGCCGCCTAAAATGTGCCGGGGCAATACCAGTGCACCAAAAGAAGCAGCGGCTGATTGGCCGACAAATTGCCGGCGGGAGATGGGTTTTTTCTTCATGATCTGGTTAATTATTTTCTGATCGTGTGTGACTTGTAGGTTACTCCATATAAGCACGATTATCAAGTCAATGGGAAGTCAAAAGTTAAAAGTTAAAAGCTAAAAGTTAAAAACCCTAAACCCTAAACCCTAAACCCTAAACCCTAAACCCTAAACCCTAAACCCTAAACCCACACATCACTTCTGAATCTTGGGAAGAAGACGATACAAGTATTATTGTTTGTATGATTCCTCACCGTGATGTCTTCGACTTCCTTCCGAATACGCAAAGCTGTAGTGTTAATAGCGATTGTGTTTAGCAGTGCCTTTGCCGGCGCATGGCTTGCTTCACTGGTAGAAGTTTTTCTGGGACAAATCGAATATGCTGTTCCTCCGTTGTATGTGGTATTCCCGGTCCTCAGTGTTATCGCGTTTTTTTCGATGCTGGCACACGAAGCAGGGCATGTATTGGGCGGAAGGCTTGCGAAGTTTGAGTTTGTATTGCTTGTTGCCGGCCCCTTGAAAATAGCCCGGGTTGGAAGTCGACTGGTTTGCCGATATAACAAGTGGTTGCAGATGGGGGGCGGACTGGTTTTGAGCGTGCCCAGGAACAGGCTGGCCAAACAGCGTGACCTATTTTTCTTCACGGCCGGTGGTCCTTGTGCAAGTTTGGCGATGGCATGTGCCTTTATGGTCTTGGCAAACGCACTGTATCATGGACTCGCAGCTCATCCAGTACAAGGATATACAGTATACTTTGTGATCTTCGGCGCGTTATTCAATGGAGGCATTGCCGTAATTACATTGCTTCCCTTGCCGGCAACCGGTATAGACAACGATGGCAAGCTATTGGTCGACTTGATGCGCGGCGGGAGAAAGGCAGAGATTAAGTTACTTGGACAACTGCTCTCAACAAAAGGTGTGCAAGGGATGCGCCCGGGTGAATGGCCGCAGAATGAAGTGCAGCGATTGTTATTTCTAACCAGTGAACAAGAAGGGAAATATGCAATCATGGCGCGGCTCACCGCATTTTATCATTTCCTCGATTTAAAAGATATTGCATCTGCAGCCGCTTGCATCCAATGGATCAAGCCGCGCGTGGAAAGTACCCCCCCTCATATTCAGGCGGCGCTACAAATTGAAGTGTGTTTTTTTGAAGCTTTGTTCACAACAGCCACTGATATAAATGCTGATTGCCTCATCATGAACAAAAAAGGCTACATGAACAAAAAAGGCTACGTTGCAAAACATACACTCGCACGCGTGGAGTCGGCTATGCTGTATAGATCGGGACAGTTTGAACGCGGGATAGCTCGTGCTCAGGAAGGCATCAGGCTTGCTGAAAAAGGTGTGCTTCAGGCCGGCATCGCAAAAATAGAAATTGAATGGATGCAGACAGTGATTGCTAATTGCACATCACCCCTTTCTGCGCCTAATGAAAAACACGGGCTCCCTGTTAAATGAGATAAGCAAAACGAACTACACATCTCCCCCGCAAGGCATCGGCTTAAAAACAATCAAATACAGATGACGGATAGGCTGTAGGTGAAAATGATTACATGTTGAGACAGGAAATGAGATAAGCCAAAAACGCCACACAAAAAGCGTAATTTGAAAACCCGCCCCCACAAGCAGTTTAGGCGCTGCTAATTGAAGGATGTTGGGGATTTCTCCCATGTATATCCAAAAGCACTAAGTTTTGGATTAAGTAAACAAGCGATTTTGTGAGCGTTTTGGCGCAATGTGGTTAAACAAAAAATTAAAAAACACAAAATTGTGGCAGTGGTACGCTTATTGCAAAAGTCATTTCATAAGTAAAAAATAACAGACGCTTCACAACGCAGGCCCAACATCTCCCTGCTTA
>JBGCEN010000161.1:0-16850 GCA_045106435.1 Rhodothermales bacterium | reverse complement strand
GAGTGGTTCACTTTACCGAGCCGGCGTATCGGCAACATTTTGAAGGATTTGAGCCAGGCATCTCAGCGCTGGACATTGTGTGTAATTACGGGCCCGAAGCGTCGGGTATAATCGCTGGAGGGGTGATTCGCTAGGTTTGTTTTAGGCCTTTGGGAGTCGGTGTGAATGATAGGGAGATGCGTAGAAAGCATGACGCGAAGAAAAGAGGATTCCGATGGGTATGGCCTCCCCATCAAATACGTATCCGACGCTACTAACTTGCTACAAATCCAACTATTCAGGTAACAACCGATTCATTCGGGAAATAGTGTCTTGTAGATGTGCGGTGTCTCCGCCGGCGATTTCTGCTGTGGCCCATCCCGTGTATCCAATATCAGCAAGTGCCTTGCCTACCGCAGGCCAGTCACAATCTCCCTCGCCGAGTTTTACTTGAAATCCTTTCCACAGGCCTTCATCATCGCGTTTCTGCCGGCTGAATTCTTTTACATCAAGCTTCATAATGCGTGGGCCCAGGGTACGTATCCAATGTTCAGGCCAGCCGTAGTTCACGATATTGCCGATATCAAAGTAGGCGCCAATCCACTCGTTCTCAAATTCGTCGATGTAGCGAGCCATTTCAAGCGGGCTCAATAGAAAGTTATTCCATACATTTTCGAGTGCGATCTTGATGCCTTTTTCTTGGGCCAGTGGCAGCACCTTTCTGATTTCAGCCTGTGATCTCACGTAGGCATCTGCGTAGGATACCTCCTTATTCACAACCGCCGGCACCAGCAGTACCGTAGATGCTCCGTAGGCTTTTGCTTGTTTAATGGCATGTTCGAGGCCGGCAAGTCCTTCTGCGCGGACGGCAGCATCCGGGTGAGAAAGCGTCTGTTTCCAGTGCACGGAGTCTACTACGCCATGAATGGGTAGTCCTGAAGCCTTTTGCGCATCGATAACTTCCTGCTCATCCAGATTACTGGGACTGTCCAGTTCTATGCCGTCGAAGCCTAGCTCTTTGAGCAGGTTAAACTTCTCCAGAATAGAGATTGGCTCCTTAATCATGCCGTACTTAACCGCCTTTTTTATCGTACCTGCCTGTTTTATCGTCGATGCCTTGGACCATATCCAGGGAGAAGCAATCGTCGATAGTGCTGCGGTAGTGGCTGATTTTTTTAAAAACTGTCTGCGGTGCATGGTATAAGTCTGAAAGTCTGAAAGTCTGTGGGTCGGTGAGTCTGTGAGTCTGTGAGTCTGTGGGGGTACGGTTTTATACGAAAGGTACGATGGGTACGAGGGCTTGTATTATGGCAATTAAATATCAGGCGGCGATTCGCACAATATTAACCTTCGCCTAACCAACAAGCAATTAGGCTATAATATTTTCCGACTAACCGACTAACCGACTAACCGACTCCTAAAGCGAAGCATACGACCGATCCAACTGTGTAATGCCAGGTACGGCGACTTCGTGTGGTGGCATTGAGCTAAATGCAAAGGTGTCTGGCACCAGGTTTTGCGGTGAGTTTAGCATTTCGTCCCAGGTAATTTCCTGTCCGGTGTAGCACGCTTCGCGACCCATAATTGCCGTGAGGGTACTGTGTGCTATCTGCTTGGCTTCGTTGAGCGGTTTGTTTTCCCTGATGCTGTTAATCAGATCCGTATGCTCCTGAATGTAGCCGTTGTTTCCTTTTTCCGGGAATTCAAACTCAACTTTGCCCTTATGGGATTTGATGAGCGAATGGTCTGGATTCAGGTCTGCAATTCCTTTTGTGCCGATGATACGGTTTGCTGTTCTGGAGTAGCAGTTTTCCATTTGCCGGCACATTGCTGTTACGCGAACGCCTCCTTCGTATACATACTCGATGCTGAAGTTGTCGTAAATATGCCCGTAGTTAGGATCTACGCGTTTTGTGCGCCCCCCTGAACCAACACAACTGATCGGATGTCCCTGGAAGACCCAGTTGATAACATCTAGATTATGGACAAACTGTTCTACAATCTGATCGCCGGATAACCAGGTAAAGTAGTACCAGTTTCGGCACTGCCATTCCATATCAGACATGCCGGGTTTACGTGGGCGTAGCCAAATAGGCCCCGTCAGGTAATATTCTTGCGCGGCTACAATTTCGCCAATTCGGCCATTGTGAATTCTATCCACTGCCTGTACAAAAGAATCTTGTCGGCGATATAATGTGCCGGCTACGATGGATAGCCCTTTCTCAGCAGCCATGTCACCGGATTCAATGATAGATCTTGCACCAGCAGCATCTACACTGGCCGGCTTTTCCATGAAAATGTGTTTGCCGGCTTCTACCGCATAGCGCAGGTGTAACGGACGAAAGCCCGGCGGTGTGGCAAGAATCACGAGGTCGATGTCACTGTCGATGAGTTCTTTATAAGCGTCAAAACCGCTGTAGCAACGGCTATCGGTTACTTTGTAGTTTTCGCCAATGGCTTCCTTGAGCGGTTCTCTTCTCGATTCCAGTCTGTCCCTGAAAAGATCTGCCATGGCAACAATATCAACACCGGGTGCTGAAACGGCGCAATCCCGTGCAGCACCAACACCCCGGCCGCCGCTCCCTACAAGACCCACTTTGATTGTATCAGAGCCGGCTGCGTAGGCGAAATTTCCTGATTCCATCAAGGGCGTCATAGAAAGGCCCGTTGCTGTGGCTGTAGTCTTTATAAAATCTCTGCGGGAGAAGGGCTGATTTAGCTTAGTACTGCTCACTGGAATACCCTGGGGCTGGTTGAAGAAGATTTTGTTTAATGAATGTAGAATTCAAAATGTAGAATGTAAAATGCAAACGTGAAGGATTAGCACAAAAATCTATGCGTACCTTTACAATATTCGATTTCCAATGACAAAATTTGCAAAAAACAAAAAGCCTTCTCCCGAATCATGGAAGAAGGCTTTGGAATAATTCTGAACCAGATGGGTCAACCAGGAACGAGAAATTAATTTTGTGTTGTGAACTGGCGGTACTTGTGCCAAATTCTCATGGCCTCGATGTCAGTGCCGAAGGGTGCACCATGTTTGCCGTAAACACGGTTCATTGTCGTATGCAAACGCTGCAAAGCGGTGTCTAACGCTTTTACCTGAAGCTTCAACTTACCATTTGCCTCACGTAACGTTCGTAACGCGGTCTCCAATCTCTCGATATTTACGTTAGCGTTTGATTTCATTGGATTGTCAGTTCCCGATTTTGTTTGAGTGTGCCTAAGAATACGGCGACAACAAAGACATCATATACTCCACAGGCGCATAGGTTCTCAACTTGAGGCGCAATTGAAGTAAAACTGTGTCGACTTTGTGGCAAAATGTCGACAGCAATCTAACCCAAGCGATCCAATAATGCGAGTATTTGATTGATATCTGCTTCTGAGTTGTATAAATGTGGCGCAATACGCAAATTTCCACGTCGAAAGGCCACGTGCAATTTGTGTCTTTTTAATGCGTCATAGATCTCTTGATTCTTGTCTGCGTCATGATGAGATACGAGCGTGAGCGTAGATCGAGCCAATCCGGATGGGGGACTGAGGAGCATATATTTCGATGCAGGTAGATTGTCAATCAGATGTTGTACGAGATCTTGATCATGCCGGCAAATGTTGTCGATGCCTATATCCAACAAATAAGAAAGAGATGCTTCCCATGGTACATAGTTGAAGAAATTTGCGGTGCCAAATACGTCATAGGTTTTACTGGTGGGAAGTGAATCTGGCAAAGTTGCCACTTGCTGGGGTTTCCCTAAATCATCAGACGTCTGCATCGATAACCAATAGGTCTGATTATAGGTCAACGTCTCGAGGACTGATTTTCGAATCCAGCAAAATCCTGTACCATATGGTCCGCAAAGCCATTTGAATCCAACATTTGTAATGGCGTCTACAGGCAGTGTTCGCGAGTCAAAAGGGCGGGCACCGATGGCCTGGGTTGTGTTGGCAATGAAAAGGACACCATGTTCTTTGCATATACTCCCCAGAGATTCCAGGTCTATTGCTCTACCCGAGAATGAATGAACCCACGTTGCACAGAAAAGCTTTGTTTTTGAAGATATGGCGTCCGCCAATTCTTGTGGTTCAAGCACTTGATTGCGAGGCTTGATAAATCTGATGGTGATGCCCTTTTTCTCAAGGCCCAGCCATGGCAGAATGACCGAAGGGAAGTCGCCCTCCGTAAGCAAGATTTCATCGCCGGCCTGCAAGGGTAATCCATTGGCCAGCAAATGCAATCCATACGAAGCACTATTGGCAAGAATAACTTCCTCTACGGGGGCATTGATAAGCCGGCCAAGCGCCTCTTTGAGTTTCTGAGGCACCCCTGAAAATCGTTCTACGGTCAACTCAAAAGGAGTGCGTTTCCACGAAACAGCTTCTGCCGCTGCTTTGGCAGTTATTTTAGGGATAGGGCCCTGGTGGGCACAATTAAGCCAGATATGACCATCAAAAGGACCAAAATCTTCTGCGTAGGGTGAGGACATTGTTTGGCAGGGGAAAAGGGTGGAGTTTGGGGTACAAGGTTTAAGAAACTGTTGAGATTTGAGGTTCGCAATTGGACATTCCTTGTTCGATATTCATCATTCAAGACTTAGGCCGAATGGCCAAGGTCGCCCTACGGTTTTAACTGAACAACCTGGCCTTCTTCAATCAGCATATCACGGTAAAGAATATTTTCGCCAACAGCGAGTGTTTTCAGTTCGAGCCGGCCTGAAATGATTTCAAGCAAAAACCGACCAGATCTTTGAACTGTTATCATTCCTTTGGCTTCAGGTATGAAAAAGGGAATGCGGGCGCCGTTGCCCATTTTTGGCGATAAGGTTAGCTTTTTATTTGCCGCGTCATAGCGTTGTCCGGAAAGTGCTGCAAGCAAAAACCAGACAGCAAGGTGCGATACATGATGTGGATTTGCGAGTGGCATACCATCTGTCATTGATAATGTATCATACTGCCCCCATGCATCAGCCAGCGCTTTTTCCTGATGCTCGTACAGTTTATTCAATATATCGAAAGATCGAGCGGTCGACTTACCGTACTGTATGTTGCTTGCGGCCCAATTCATTGCCATGGCCGGCGACAAGCTGCTGCTTGTTTTTGATCGGGAAAGGGAAACAGGGGGGGAGTTCGTATCATAAATTTGATCAAAGAGATCGGCGAATCGCGTGGCTTGCAGGTGTTCTTCGAAGCCGAGCAGATCTGCCCAGATAAAACCGAGCAAGGTATCGCGTGGTGCCAGAGAAGCACTTGTTGCTGACGCGGTAGTTAACTTAAACCCTGAGGGGCCAGTAAATGCAGATTGCAGACTTTTTAAGCCGGCAGCAAGTACCGGTTTGACGCTTGCAACATCTTCACTTCGCTCAATAACACCGGCCATTTGGACGAGTGCCTGAAGGCCGGTGAGATGTAACATCGCGTCTTGCAGTAGTATTCCTTCTTCGTTGGTAGCAGCCCAGTCACTGAGTGCCGGCAGGTTTGATGGCAAACCTTCTGGCGTTGTAATAGATAGTTGCCAGTTGAGCGCTTTTAACATGTGCGGCCATAATTCCTTTAAAAAGACCGATTCGCCGGCGTAGGTATAGTAGGCGAAGGATAAAATGAAAAAAGCAGGATTGGCTCTGTTTCCTAAAGATTCAAGGTTTCCTGAAGATTCAATCGGTGTATCAATAGCACGCCGCACGCCATACCCCAGGGTATCTGTGATGCGTCCGTTTGCCAATTGCGTGAAGGCATAGGCACGCATCACGCTTTTGAACATGGATATATCGACAAACAACAATGGCAGGGCGCGATAAAGGGTCATCTCGATGGAGGAGAGGCTCGCGTCTGCAAAAGAGTCCCATGAACGCCAGCGCCCATCCTTTGTACAGAAAGAAGTTTTGAATAGCTGCGATAAGCTATTTTTTAGCCCTTGTTGAATTGGATCTGGCAAGGAGTTGCCAGACATAAACGCATCCCACGAATTCATTGCGCGCCAGATTTGCGGGAGTTTGCTAACAACCTCACTGCTTACTTCGCTCGCCGACTTGTATCGCTGGGTGTAGGCATTCCCAATGGGTTCATCTGCGATTATACGATTTGGGAAATGCCAGCTCAGGACCAGAGATACAGTTCTTGATGCGCCGGGCTCAAGAACAAGAGAGGTCGAAATGGCTCCGTGTTCAAATAAGCCAAATGAGGTCTCTTTCTCGAAATGACCTTTTTCACTGAAGGCTTTCCAGACATCATCCAAATCGCTTGCGACCATGCTTGTGACGGAGAGATTGCTGGAAAATTCCATACACAGTTCTCCCGCATTAGGCTCGCTGCCACTTTTCGAAAGGATCAACCCGCGTTCTGTCCTGAATGTACCCTCAAGATGATTGGGTTGATTGTACATAATTGCCGTTTCAACAGCCTCATTTCCGGGATTAGAAAGCAAGAAGCTGAATACAATAGCCGGCGTATTGGCGGCAGACGGGTCTTGCAGGTCCAGTAATCCATATCCGTATAAAGAAACAGATAAAGGCAAGCGGTCATCTATAAGTCGCAGACGGGAAGCCGGAAACGAGCCGGCATACCCAAGAGCATCCATTGCGGGTAATGAACCCGGCGGATGGGTTCTTACGGTGACGGACTGTGGTGCTCCACCCGGTTTAGCTGTTCGTATAGCAAAGAACGCATCATCGATATCTACTTTGTTGCCTGCACCGGGGGAGTTATTGAAAATCTGCCAATCTGCAAGGCGTCCATCCGCCCGTAGTTCAACAGTGCCCGTCCCCAGGCCGCCCAGAGGTACACTCGATCGCATCCCCAGCGGAGGTGTATGTAACGCGTGTCTGGAATCTTCCCATGTAAGAGGCTTTTTTGCATCAGCGTTTTTTGCGTCAGTGACCCGGAAGGTATAGGGATGGGCTCCTTTTTGATGCCAGGATCTTTTGCCTTCTGCAGTTTGAACAGGGGTGTCTATTTCGCGTAGATCCATTCGACTGGAAAGGACACTTTCTGAGCCAAACGACAATGCGGAAAGCGGGTGGTCGCTTTCCTGAAGTGTTGATTTTGAGCGTGTAGCTCCGCTTCCTATGATGCTTGCCTTGGAGCCGGCGCATCCTTGTAGCCAAAGCGCCGCCAATGGCGTCATGCTTTTCAAAAGAAAACTACGCCTGCTATCTAAACCCGAGGGGGGCGTTTCCTCCATGCTACAATCCCTTGCTAGAATTCAATGATCTGTAATAATGATCGGTTTTAAGATAAGTATTGCGCTGAAAAGAACCACAAGCTATGGGGGCGTCACGGATGCGCTGTCGCTTTTCCGTGACGCGTTCCGGGTTTAGGGTTCAATGTTCAGGGTTTTTATCTATATATGTGTATCGCTAATCTAAGCACTTGTTTTACACTTTTAGCTTTTAGCTTTTAAATTTTCGCTTTTAAATTTTATCAAAGCCACCCGGCTTCCTTGTACCAGCTGAATGTTTGCCGAAGACCGCCGGGCAGTGTTGTTTGAGGATCAAAACCAAAATCCTTTTGCGCCTTTTCCGAGGAGCATACCCAGAAAGCCGGCTTGGCCAGATCTATTTTTTTGCTGTTCAAGACCGTGATTTTGCCTGTGATCTTTGAGTATATATCCCCGAGGTGTCCGGCAATTGAAATCAGACCGAAAGGTAGATTAATTTCACGGAGTTTGCTGCCCCAAATATCCGCAATAAAGCTGTAGATTTGGTGCCATGTAACCGCGATGTCTTTGGCCAGGAAATACGTTTGATTCTTCGTATTGTCGTGCATGGCCGCATTAATGATGCCATCAACCAGGTCGTTTACGTAAATGATGGAGACAAAACTGTTTCGGTTGGCTGGGTAAATGCCAAGTCCGTTTTTAAGTTGCTTGAAGAGGGCCAGGAAGTCGACATCTTTTGGGCCGTACACTGCAGCCGGCCGAATGGTGGTATAGCTAAAAGGGAGCTGCTGTTCTCGCAAAATGTTTTCGGCTTCCAGCTTTGACAACCCATAATCTTCAATGGGGGCTGGATTGTGGGCCTCAAGTACAGGGGCAGACGCAGATTTTGCCGGGCCGGCTGCGGCCTGTGAAGAAATCAGGACAAAACGTTTAAGGGGCGTCTTGAGTTGAGTCAGGGCTTCAACGAGGTGTTGCGTGGGCATGACGTTGCCGCGTCTGAAGCCTTCGAGGGTGAGTTGCTTGGTGACGCCGGCAACATGAAAAACGTATTCTGCGTCGTTGAGTGCGCCGGAGTTGATGAGACTTTCAGGATCTGCGTAATCTATTGCGTAGTGGGTGATACCGTTTGTGGATGTTTTAGCCGGCTTTCCAGCGCCTGAACCCGACCGAATAAGGCAACGAACTTCAGCTCCCATTCCAACCAACTTGGCCTGAAGCATGGTGCCAATAAACCCGTTAGACCCGGTAATTACACATTTCATGATATTTTTTTCCACAATGTACCATCCTGTAAACGCCGAATTTAGACGAAAATAGCAGGATAACGAAAAAAATATGGTACAATGAAAAAAAATTCAAAAACTGGTGTAACGTATGTAATACTTCTGACACAAAAGTTTGCTTGCAGTACTGATCATGGGAACAGGGGTCTATCACAATGTGGTAGGCCCTTGCCCTTTTTGGGCGGTTTTGTAAAACAAAACCTTGAATTTCGAATATCGAACAAGGAATTCAGAATTTCGAAGTGAATTGGGTTTGAGGCGACTCAGGACAGTGATGCCTAAATTTATCGCCCTCTTCCTGCCAATCTAGCACCTCTGGTATTCATCGGACCCACAGACTCACCGACTTTCAGACTCACCGACTTTCAGACCCACCGACTCAGTAAACCCCATGAAAAAAGGCATACCGGACAGAATCCAGTATGCCAAAGTTGAGCAGGGTTAATAAGGGTACGGAGAAATTTGAAAGAGGCCTTAGTCAGTTGTCAGGAGATGGACTTCCATTTCGAGACGTTGAACATAGGCATTGAGTAAATCGAGCGTAAAATTTCTCCCTGAAATGATGATACTGTGCAGGGCGGTGGGGGTACCAACCGTAATGGTACCATCGCTTTTGCGTGTCCAAGACCAGTTCCGAGCGTCAATGGCTTCAATAACAGCCATTTGTAAAGAGCCCGACTCTCTCCAGGGAAGGTATTCCCAATCCCATTCGATCCAGTCGTCATCGCCCTTTGGGCCAAAACTTATCTTTTTCTCGCCAAGGCGGCACCATTGTGGTTCCAGTGCAGCCCACCTTTCAATTAGTCCAAACATATGACTTGACAGATTGAACATTTTTTAGTGTCTTAACTGAACCTACACAGTAGAAGGGCACGAAGAAAGGCACCTTTTGCTCATCGGTTCAGCTCCAATGGCGCATTCAAATGCGCCGCACAATCTTATCGCCCGTAATCTGATGGCTGGTTAGAAATTGCTAAATTAACTGCAGTGTCAGATCGGCTTTTGTTTCATCCAGAAGAGAAGAATTATGCCGGCTCAAGCACCTCAAGAACACGCCAAAGCAGTTTCTGTACTTGTAAAAGGTCGCGTCCAGGGCGTTGGCTTTCGCGCTTTTACAAGGAGGAATGCCATGTTATTAGGACTTAAAGGAGAAGTTTCCAACCTGCCAGATGGCGCTGTAAAAGCGCATCTAGAGGGATCTAGCGAACGCGTAAAGCAAATGCTGCACCTGATCAAAAAAGGACCTTCTTTGGCGCGGGTTGATCAAATTGTTGTGTCTCCGGTAGATGCAAAAGGGAGGTATAAAACTTTTGAGATCGGCCTTGCGAGGCGATAAGTCTTGGTCGACTTTGTCCATTTTGACAAAGTCTCGAATTTTGAATGTAGAACAGTACAATGTAGAATTTTGAAGTGTATTTAATGCTTTGCTGGTGGGAAGTCTTTGAAGACTTTATCTGCGAATCAGGATGATATCCCGTCCGGAAACGCCAAACCCACTAAAATTGACACGGATTACGGTGTCGGTGGTGCCGTTGAAACCGCGGATTACATTGCCTTCTATGCTTCCCGGATTGTATTCACTATTGAGGCTGAGATTGATGCGATCGCCGATGACGGTACCGGATACTTCAATCACAAAATCATCTGAAGCACCCACGCGTTGACCAGGAGCACCTACGAGACCATTTCCGATGACATCGCCTTTGTTACTATCCAGGGTTAAATCGAGGAGACAGCAATTGCCGGCTTGCGGGACGACGTTACTGGTCCATCTGCCAGACACCACATCGGTTTCATCACTTAAATTGAAAAGGTCACATCCTGCAAGGCTAAAGAGGAGGATGACTGAGAGTATACAGCTTTTCATGGGTAATCTAATCTAATCTTTGAGTGTGCCTGATAAACGCAGGGGGATTCAAAAATATTACTCAAGGTCTTTTAAGCCTATTCTAAAGATCGAGCTACTTTTTGCCGGATGCAAGTAAAAAACAATGATTTACGTGAAAAATGAATGGATGTATTTGAGAGGGAATTAGCACGTATTCGTTGAACGGGACTGGTAGAAGGAGAGAGAACGTGCTCAAAGCAAAAAGAAACGGCTGACACAAAGCCCTGAAGATTGAACGCTAAACCTGAAACCGTTCAGACATGATATGTAGAGGGGCGCTTTGGTTTTTTTTTAAGAAGCCGATACTACACTGTATCGATACGCTTATCTCTCAGGAAACTATGCAAGACTTAATCAATCCTCAAAGTCAGCTTCAGTTTGGTGTTATAAAAATGCTGAACGCAAATTTAGCTGAAGTATTTATCAACAAAGGCATCGCGGTAGATCTGGACATGATGATTGAGTGTGAGGATGTACTCGACAAATTAATGCCAGGCCCGTATGGTTTGTTATTAAACGAAAAAGAGACGCATACTTTTACACCAGAAGCAGAATCGTATTTCTCAGAAATGAAAGATATGCATGCTATGGCTGTCGTTGTTTATACCAAATTTACGGACATCGCCAACAAGTATCTTAAATCCTTCCATGAAGATGTGAATTGGAATTTGAAGGTTTTCTACGATCGCGAGAAAGCCCTTGAGTGGCTGGAAAGTGAATCCATATAATCATGTGATTCCTGTTTGATTCACCTGGCTGAAGATGATTTTTTCAGCCGTTCATTTCTTCGTAAAGCGTCATTTTGTACCTTGCGGTATCTATCCACGCAAGCGATCAAAATGGTAACCGTATCTTCACTTCACATCTATCCGGTTAAGTCAACTGCCGGCGTCCCTGCACAAGCACACCGTGTAGAAAAAAGAGGCTTGGCCCTGGATCGTCGCTGGGCGATATTTGGCGCATCTGGTCAGGTGATTACGGCCAGAGAGATCCCCAAAATACTTGGCCTTCAGGTTCGAATGGATGGTGCGCATGCCATGCTATATGCATTGGGGCAGTCTGAATCTTTTGAATTGACTGCGCCGGCTGATGGCACAATACACCAGGTAGCTGTATTCAAAAACCAGACCGCCGGCGTTGAGGTCAGCGCAGCGCTGAACGATTGGTTGTCTGCCTATTTAGGTACTCCCTGTACCTTGCTTTACATGTCAGATGCTGTAGAGCGCCCGGTACTTGAAAAAAACGGTGGAGGAGCGCATGACATTGTCAGCTACGCAGATCAGTGCCCCATTTTACTCGTTTCTGAAGCTACGCTGGATGACTTAAATAGTCGATTGGATGACGCCGTCACCATGCAGCGTTTTCGGCCCAATATTGTGGTCAAAGGATGTGACGCATCGGCTGAAGATACCTGGAAGAAAATAAAGATTGGCGCGGTTACCTATACCGTTTCCCAGCTCTGTCAACGCTGCGTGTTTACCACAATTGATCCCCAGACCTTTACTCATCATAAGAGGCAGGAGCCTTTGCGCACGCTTGCTACATACCGCCCTCATCCTGACGGAGGCGTGGCGTTTGGAGTGCATCTGATTCCCTTGGAAGAAGGTGTTATTCAAGCGGGTGATGCGGTTGAGGTGTTGAATATCGAACACCCAACAAGGAATTTCCAATGATGAAGTGGGTTTAGTTTTTTAAATGGGTACAGTTTGGTTTAGGGAAATGGGTGGCTTTTCGATTCGGCTTGGTTTGGAGGGAGATATACCGCGAATAACTGCCGTTGAAATTGAAGCCGGCGCACTGTTCGAGTCACTGGATTTTCCGCCGCCACCGGAAGAAGGCATTCATTTACCTGTTGATATTGTTGCTGATGGTATTGCTGAAGAACGTCTATGGGTAGCCGTTGATGAGGAAAAAGTTGTTGTTGGATTTGCCCTGGCCGGCGAGCTTGGTCCCCATGCACATTTGTATGAGATTGATGTCATGCCCGGCTATGGTCGCAAGGGGATTGGACGCGCGTTAATCGCTACGGTTGAACGTTGGGCGTTAGACAATGGGTATAAGCGACTTACTCTTACCACTTTCGAAAAAGTCCCATGGAACGGATTGTACTACCAGAAACTGGGATTTAATGTGATTGAGGCACCTGCGCAGAATGATGCGCTAAAAGCAGTGCTTACAAAGGAACGGGAAGAGAATGCTGTTGCGTGGGAGCGGTGTGCTATGATTAAGGCACTATAACTCAGTTCTGTTCGCGTTCACATTTCTGTTTTTGCTTGCATTGGAGGAAAACCCGTCCGGGTAGCGCTGTTGCAGCTTCTCAATATTTGCCTCCATGACTTCCTCCATTGTTAAATCCAGATTGGTACAAAGCGCCGCCGCATACCAGAGGACATCACCGAGTTCCTTTTTTAGCTTCTCCCGGTCAAGGTCGTGCCGGTGAAAGATGGCCTTTTTTACATATTCAGCCACTTCGCCGGCTTCGCCTACGAGTCCTAACGCATTCCATACCAGCATCGACTGCGCATCATCAAGCGCTTCTTCAGGTTTTGCGGTAAGCGTGCGGGAAGCAAGTTTCTGGTAATTATTAGGTGTCATGCCGGCGGCTTTTTGTTGATGTTCAAAAGTCGGGCATGGAATCTATGCGTTGCGGGGTTGAATGTCTAGAGACAGTGATCAGTTTTCAGTAATCAGTTTTCAGTATTAAAAGTGTGATTAAACACAATCAGGTAACCGAAAACTGACTACTGAAAACTGACTACCGAAAACTGAAAACTTACTTCACCAATAACATCTTGCGGGTGACGCTTAAACCATTGGCCTCCATGCGGTAGATGTAGGTACCTGATGGCAAGCCGGCGGCGTCAAACACGACTTCTTGCCTCCCGGCCTGGATCTGACCATCTACCAAAACCTTCACTTGACGGCCCAGCATATCGAACACAACAAGCTTTACCGGACTCGATTGCGGGAGGGTAAAAGCAATCGTTGTTGTCGGGTTGAAAGGATTGGGATAGTTTGCTTCCAGACTAAACGTTTCAGGTGTTTCCTGATCGGTCGACGCATCTGGATCAGATTCTTCCTGTGTGATGCCTGATTTGGCGCTCACGGTTGTGCCGGCGTTGTTGCCGGTAACCAGGAAGGTGACGGTGAGCGGTTTACCCGCTTCGTTTGTGTCGCCATCAAGACCAAAAGGTGTTGCTGTGAGGACGTTTTCTCCCGGATTAAAGGTGCCGGCCAGATAGTTGCCGCCAACATCACCAAACAATACATACGGGGCGACGCTTTCTTTGCGTGCTGCGTTTGTCGGCGTTAAGCTGAAATAAACGTGACTAACCGATTGGTCCGCTGCAGTACCGACATCTGCCCTGACATTTAGATGGGGAGGAAGCAGACTCAGATCCAAAGAGTCGCCCTCTACGATCGAAGCGATCTCCTGATCTGTATCCGCATCTACCAGAACAAAATTGACAACTGATAACGGATGTACTTCATCTATACCAAGTGTGTCTAAGGTTGCGCTCAGAGAAACGCGCATCAAAGCACTATAAAGATCATTGCTGGCGAAGTTCAGCGTTGCGCTCAGTGCATCGATGATGGTTGAATTGATGATGGTTGAATTGATGGAGATTGAATTGATAGCCAGTGAATCGATAGCCAGTGAATCGACAGTAACTGAATCTGCCCTTATGGCAATCTCTAAATCATATGAACCACCTGCCTCAATGGTTAAGGCTGATTCAGCTGGTAAGGAGAAAAACGCAGCATGTGCGCCGGACAGATAGAGCGAGTCTATCAAAAGCGGCGCGTTGCCAATGTTGCTGATCGTGAGCGGCAGTAGATGCGTTGTATCGATTGGTACAGCACCAAAGTCCAATGTATAGTCACTAACAGCCAGTGCAGGTAGCACGGGTTCGCTGCCAGTATTGGAAAGCAGGGCAACCCAATCTTGCTCAGCATCTAAGTCAACATCCGGGGCAGGGGCCTGCAAGAGCCGGCGACCGGGGCCTGTGATGGTTGTTGCTTCGCCTGTTTGCAAGGTGCCACCTGTTCGTGGGTTGTACCACGCGATGGTGTATTCGCCATAAGGCAAATTGACCAGGATGGAATCTGCCCGGTGTGCGTAAATGGCGTAGAGCTGATTGGTATCAGCAAAGACGTAAACATCTTCAGAGATGGCCATATCATCAGCAGGATGCATGGTATGGAAAGGCAGATGCTCCTGGAAAAACGTCAGCGCATGGCGGGTATAGTCCCACATGGTGCCACGTGTTCTCCAGTTTTCTGCGTTGAGGTCGTGGCTGCCGGTTTCATACCCGAAATACCACTCCACGCCGGCGCCGCCAGCCATCAGGTTGGCCCACAATGCCTGCTTGCGCACGTCATCGTGGTTGCTATCCGGACCCTCTTCCGTTACGCCTACCTGGAATGGACCAAATTCATCCACGGATACGATCCAGGGCCGGCCGTTGGCAGCAGAGAGGTCTCTCCACAGACGCGTTGCATCGTAGGTGTTCTCCATGCCATGCAGTTGAAGTGAAGGGCCCTCAAAATCTTCAAAACCGAGTAAAGGCTCATAGACATCATCATCTTGACCCGGATAGGTATGAATCACGATGGGGTGATCATACGGATCCAGACTTCTGATAAATTGGGCAAATTCCTTGCGCTGTGTATCTGTGTTTTCGTCATTTTCTTCGCCGAGATTCCAGGTCAGGGCGTGATGATACCCAAACCGGGCAACGAGCTCGCGGAAGTAGAGTTTTCTTTCAACGCCAAGGGCTCCGTTATCGAGCAAGCGTTCGTTCTCCGTTTCCTGCAGCACAACGTGCATCATAATGCCAACGCTGTCCATGTGACTAAAAATGATATCCCATTGCGCGAGTTTTGACACGTCATATCGCAAGCGATCTTCCGGACCAATCCACGGCCATACGTCCTGCGCATCTCCCTCAACATTCATGGTGAGGAAGTAGGACACGTTCATGCCTTCCTCACTGAGGTAGTTCATGGCGCCGATCAAGCCTTTCCCTTTTCCGTCCTGCCAGGTTGGATCACCAATCCGCCAATCAGTTATGTGATCGGTATATGTTTTTGTGAAATCAGTATGGTTGACGCTGTAGGTGCTGTCGAAGTCCTGATAAGCAAGCAGGTTTTCGGGGCTGTTCGCGCCGCCTTTGAGGAAGTAGTCGCCGTTGTCGAATTGCAGGTAATGCCCGTCGACGTAGCGTAGGATTCCTTTGCCTCTATGATCGCGGCCGGCTTTGTCCGTTTCTTCGATAGAGAAAGAGCCTGTAAGCCCATCATGCAGGCCGGCTTCTCCGGCTAATGGGTTTGTATCAATCGCAATTTGACTGCCGGTGCGCATGGAAATCTCGTAAGACCAGGTACCTGTGGTGTCTGGCACAAAGTGCGCACGCCACTTGTTGCCGGTGTTGCTACTCGTATTCGCCGCATCACCGTCTGCCGCGAAATACCCGGGTACGGTAAACTGCCGGCTGTTTTGCGAAAAGGTCACCTGAAATCGAACGTCGAGAAAAGGATTCAGGCTATCCGTTTCACTTACCGCCGGTCCGTCGAAGGTCAGCGTAATTGGATGCCATTTCTTCAATTCACCGGTGATCATTAGATTTGCCGGCGGATCGATCGTAATTTCCTCTTCCTCTTCCTCTTCCTCTTCCTCTTCCTCTTCCTCTTCCTCTTCCTCTTCCTCTTCCTCTTCCGGCACATCCATAAACAGCGATTCCGCTAGTGCCAGGTTTTCAGGATTAGACACCCCATCTTTGTAGAAATGAATGCGGTCCATGCGCAGATTGGTAGAGCGTCCCGAGATGTACAGCGTATGTACGCCGGCGGTCAGGTTAAATCGTAGCTGACTAAACACCCCGCTGGAAGGCTCTGTAGGGGAGTGGAAGGTAAATCCTTCGTCTTTTCTATTGGCGGGATGCAGCGTTTTTACCCAACTGCTGTCATCCACTTTTGCCCACACATCGTTCCACTGATCGCCGGCGGGGGCGCCGAGATGTGAGATGCGTAAACGGATATTGTATTCGCCAGGTGTGGTGATTAGAACAGGGTAGGCGAGGGTACCGTTGCCGGGGGAGCCATACTGGTTGGGGCCGTCCCATCGCAAATAACCACTGCCTGTATAATTTGGGTCTGATGATTCAACCACCCAGTCGCCAGCAGGGGTGACAGATTCCGCCTGAATAACCACCAGTCCGTTGGATTCCACAAAAGCTTTTTCCTGTGCGAAAGCCGGCTGTAGTGAGGCCACTGCAATAAGTGAAAAAAGAAGGAGGCGCGTTTTTAACGGGATAAAAGATAAAAAGCCACCCGCAGGTGACTTGACTCTATATGTAAATACCATTCTTGGTAATAAGATTACTTAGCAGATTAAGAACAGAATTTTGTTGTTGATGCCTGAAACAGCGACATGTAAATACTCACATCAAAATTCTGCTATATATTCTCGCGTATCGCGGTTTTTGCCGCCAAGGTTAGGGAAGGGTTAAAAAAGAGTTGTGTTAATGAGGGGTGGAATATCGAA
>JBGCEN010000160.1:0-13316 GCA_045106435.1 Rhodothermales bacterium | reverse complement strand
GACTCGGGTTTATGCTTCTTCAGCACAATAAAAAAGAATCAATACTTAAATAAGCATTCTCGACAGCGTGCACAATAGCGTTTTGGCGCAATATATCCGGCCGGCTTTTACTTTTGGATTAAGCCGCTGCTTAGATCGTTTTTTTGAATAATAAATTGCAAGTTTTCTTATCAGTATTTTTATGTTATCATGGTGCCGCACGATTACCCACAACTGATCGGCTTTTGGCATTGGAGAAGAAGCTTATGATGGAAAAAATTGAGGCCGTAGGGCAGCTTGAGAAACAGCATGCCAAGCCTGATAAACGACATTCTTTGAGGTTTTTAAAGGCATTTATCAAAAACCCGGGAAGCGTAGGTGCCATCGTACCCAGTGCGCCTGAATTAGCAAAAGCGATGGTTAAAGACCTCAGGATTGAGGCAGGAAATTCTATTATTGAACTGGGGCCTGGAACGGGTGCTTTTACTATGGCCATTCGTGAGCTGTTGCCTGACACCTCAAGCTATCTCGGTATCGAAAGAGAGGAGGAGTTTGTGCAATTACTGGAGAACAGATTTCCTGATATGCCTTTTGTTTCTGCAAGCGCGGAAGATGCTTTTATCTTGCATGAAAACGCCGGCCTTGGCCCAGTAAAAGTTGTCATTTCCAGTTTGCCTTTTGCTACATTGCCGGCTTTGGTCAGGCACAATATTATCGATAGTATTGAGCAACTCATGGCTCCGGGATGCATTTTTCGAACCTTCCAATACGTACACTCATTTCCCCTTCCGTCTGCTATTAAATTTCGCCGGAATATGGCTGCGAGATTTGGCCCATGCCACAAAAGTGCAGCCATATTACCCAATGTGCCGCCGGCATACGTACTCACATGGGAAATAGATTAGTGCTTGGCCGAAAGAGTGTGGGAAGTGTCAAAGGTGCCGACAGACAAAAGAGAGGATGACAGCCAGGTCCTGCTTTGTTAGGTCACAATTAACGCTGCATTACCTGACTGTCGCCAATTATTTTAAGGGAAAGCTCATTCGGATCATATAACGTAATCACGCTATATTTAGCTTATAAACTGCTCATTTGAGCTATTTACAGGAAAAAAGGGAAAGGATTCATTTCTTCCTCATGCGTAGTTTCATCCAGCCAACCCAGTTTTACAGGCGTGTCATAGAGTCTTCCGGGGGCCAGTCGTTTCCAGAAAATACGCAGTCCGGGCACAAATACTTTAACAACTGGCAACGAAATGTCAGGGCGCGTTTGGTCAAGTATCAGCATTTCCATTCCAGCGCTGCCGGCTGATCGGATACAATTTTGGAGATCTGTTTTTAGATCCGGGCCAGACCGATCCTGATGGGTGTCTCGTGTCGTTTCAATTTCATAAGGTGCCGGCTTGAGATAGGTTTGCTGATCCACTAGCGCAGTCTGCCACCACTTGTTTTCAAGTTTTCCACTGTATGCATATCGTGTAGATCCATCAGGATTTTCATCGATGACAAATGGCAACAACTGGTTCATTTCAGCTATGGCACGCCGGATTGCGATTTCAGCGTTCAGATGTGTACCAAAGCCAAAGATGATGTCCTCAGGTTGTCGATCTATACGTCTGGATATTGCAGCGAAGGATGGGCAGTTGAGATCGGTTGTAATATCAAGAACCCACAACTCGCGGTGTATGGTATTGTAGAACGTAACCATTTCCTGCAAGTCTGGATCGTTAAAAGACGCGATTGAGACGGCCGGCCGCTGGGCTTTATTGTACCACCACATACTCACGGCATCTCGCTCCACCAATTCCAGATATCCCTGTAGAATCGCCTCTTCAACCGTGTTGCCGGCTGCGTTGCCATTTGAGTCAGCCCTGGAATATTCCGGATGTGGTCCTTTATAGTTAAAATAACAGTAGGCTGTGGGTAAGTATCGTATGCGCTGAAGCGTCAATGACCACAGGGGGGTCCATTCTATGCGGGCATCCGGATTGAAAGGAATGGGTACATGTTGAAAAGGATGGTCGCATGTTTCATGCCATGCATCTCTGCCGGCGTATTGCGCTTCGCTGAAGAGCATACACGCATTCGGGTGTATCGCATCGCTGCCAAGATCTTTATAGGAGGCTAAAATACGGCGCTCATTTCCCTGGAAAACGCCAGAGAATCGTTCAAGGGACTCACAAAGCGCACTCGTTTTGGCCTGGGCAGCTGTAAACCCTTTGCCGGCACTTTGGTCGCGCAGCAAGGCCGGTAAATCTGCGGGCAGATTGGATACCGGGCGCATGTTATGGCTGGCTGTATAGACATGCACTTTGGGATGGGATATATCCACGCGGCGCAGATGTTTGACAATACCGGTTATCGGACTGATATGATGTTTGTGCTTTTCGAAAGTTGCTTCTGCAGAGACTGTGCGGGAGCCCCCTGTTTTTACTGCCAATTTTTGATGTGCGACAAAGACAGGCGGTTTGTCTATTGTTGTTTGAGATGAGTCAGGATTACCACAGATCGGACACTGCGGTCTTCTTGTTAATTTGTGTAGTAATGATTCTTGCGTATGGATGTCGTAAGAACGTAATGCGCCCGAAAGCGGGTGTGCGGACTCCGTACCGAACCACCGTAAAATCTCAATGGAAATGAGTTGCAGCGCAAGATCCGTAACCGCACGGGCTGTCAGTGTATCAGATGCCAGTGCTGGGGGTGCTTGCGTTTCATCTGCTGTCAATTGATAAAGAGGGCGTTGCATGGACAAGCGTTCTTGCAAACATTGCCAGCATCCAGTTTCCCCCGGGTAGAACAGCGGTCCGATCCATAGTTGTCTTCCTACCGGCTTAACAAGTAGCCATGGCTGATGTGCCGCCTGGAGCAGTTCATTGAGTTGTTTCAGATCTCGAGATAAGTAGTTGTCAGCGAGTACAACTCGAAGATGCCCTTCTTTTGCCGTAGTAATACCCAGACTGTTGAGCTGCTTCAGAAATAATTCCGTAGGGACATCACCGATAGATGAAACGGCGATTTTTGCATGAGCATAGGCATGGAAAGCGGTGTCCGGATCCAGGGATGCTTGTTGCCAGAAGGTTTGAAGTGCGGCAGGGATATCTGGGGTTTCGCTGGCAAGATAGCCGCCTTTTTCCAGCTGTAATAAACAGTAATGAATTTCCGCTGCACTGATGGTCGCACCGGCATGGCCGGTAAGTGCCCTGACAATCTCTTCCTCGGTCTTTTCTCCGTCGATTGCAGCAATAACCGACTCGATTACCTTACCCTTCAGGATTACTTCATCCGTTTCCGAAATCAATAATACGCCTCTGTTCTGCAATATCTTTACAACTAAATCAGGCCTGAAAGTGGGAATTCGCACGGGGAGCAATGAATGTTAAAGATACGTTTTTGCTAAAATAAGCATCCTAAACAACTCTACCCAATAAGTCTTTAAGAAACAATAGCAAGAAGTGCCTGAAAAAATAAAGTCACCCGTATAGAATTGAAAAAAATAAGAACAAGCTGGAACAGCAATTATTGAAAGGGGTAGGTAAAGTACGAAACATTGTTTCTGACAGCTCATCCAGAAGGGTGGAGGGATTAGGCCCTGCGAAGCCCTGGCAACCGCCGAATCGGTTTTCCGATTTGGAAAGGTGCCTCTTCCTACCTCAACGTTTAACGAGAGGGAAGATGGGCGGAAGTAAAGCTAGCACGGCGCTGAATAAAATCAGCACGCCATGTCTGCCTCTTCCGCGAGAGCGTGAAGGGGATTTTTTATGCCCTTTAGGCTCTTCAGAATTATGCCCCGTCGTGGCAAAACTATATTTGCCCGATACTGGATGTGTATGGTCAGTTCCCCCGTAACCTCTAAACCATACGTGATCCATGAGCACCAACGGACAGTCGCTACGCTACGAAACACTCCAGCTCCACGCCGGCCAGGAACCTGATCCTACCACTAAATCCAGGGCCGTGCCGATATATGCAACAACCTCTTACACATTTGATAATGCTGAACACGGCGCCAATCTTTTTGGGCTGAAAGAGTTTGGTAACATCTACACCCGCATCATGAACCCCACAACCGACGTGTTTGAAAAACGCGTAGCGGCTTTGGAGGGTGGACTTGCGGCAGTTGCTACCTCAAGCGGGCAGTCAGCACAGTTTTTGGCGATTTCAACGATCGCAGAAGCCGGCGATAACATTGTATCCACCAGCTATCTTTATGGTGGTACTTTTAACCAGTTTAAAGTAACGCTGCCACGGCTTGGTATCCGCGTTCGCTTTGCAAATGGTGATGACGCGAATTCCATCGAGCGCCTCATCGACGATAAGACCAAAGCCATTTACGTTGAAACCATTGGTAACCCAAGATTCAATGTACCCGACTTTGAGAACATTTCAGCAGTCGCCAAGAAGCATGGAATTCCATTGATTGTCGACAACACATTTGGTGCTGCCGGCTTCTTGTGCCGGCCCATCGAGCATGGTGCAGATATCGTGGTGCAAAGTGCGACTAAATGGATTGGAGGGCATGGCACCACCGTGGGTGGGGTCATCGTTGATGCCGGTACTTTTCCATGGAATAATGGAAAATTCCCTTCCTTTACGCAGCCATCTCCTGGCTATCATGGCCTGAATTTCTGGGAGGCCTTTGGTCCTGAAGGGGTGTTAGGGGCCAATGTTGCCTTTGCTATCCGTGCCCGCGTAGAAGGTTTGCGCGATCTTGGGCCTTGCCAAAATCCTTTCGGCTCGTTCTTGCTATTACAAGGACTTGAAACGTTATCTCTGCGTGTCCAGCGAAGCTGTGACAATGCACTTGAACTGGCCAAGTGGTTGGACGCACAGGATCAAGTTTCCTGGGTAAGCTATGCCGGCCTCGATTCCCATCCATATCACGCACAGGCAGGCAAGTACTTACGCAATGGGTATGGCGCTGTATTGGCCTTCGGAATCAAAGGAGGTACAGAAGCCGGCCAATCGTTTGTGAATCATGTTAAGCTGGCGAGCCATCTTGCAAATGTAGGCGATGCCAAAACGCTCGTGATCCATCCATCCTCAACCACGCATCAACAGCTTTCTGCTGAGGAGCAAGAAAACTCAGGTGTATCTGCTGATTTGATTCGTGTTTCTGTTGGCATTGAGCATATTGAGGATATCAAGGCTGATTTTGAACAAGCATTAAAAGCTGCGAACGTAGCAGTATGATGCTGATTTGTTCAAGAAGCTAACCGGATAAGCGTGTGTGGGTGGTTGAGCGGAGCCTCTCATTCTGTTCCTCTCAGCACACCCACGCCGCACCATTCGGTTTTGCAAGATCAACCAGCTATAAAACCTTTAAAATTAAGTGCGAATTGAGATGGAAACCTATTTGGTACCTGAATTCGAATTTGAAAGCGGTGCAACGATTCAACAGGCACCAGTGCGTTACAAGACGTGGGGAGAGCTTAATGATCGTGGGGACAATGCGATCATTGTATGTCACGCGCTCACGGGGAATCCGCTCCTGGACGAATGGTGGGGAGGTTTGTTGGGGCCAGGTAAAGCACTGGATACAGCGCAATATTTTGTTGTCGCTGCCAATGTGTTGGCATCCCCTTACGGTTCAGTATCCCCGCTTTCTATAAATCCGGCTACAAATAAACCTTATGGCGGTGATTTTCCAGAAGCCACAATTCGGGATACTGTAGCTTTGCATAAACATTTACTGGATGCGTTGGGGGTCTCGCAATTGGCGATGGCCATCGGGGGATCTATGGGCGGGATGCAGGTACTTGAATGGGGATTCTACGGTGATTATGTGCGTGCCCTGGTACCTGTTGCTGTTGGCGGCCGGCATTCAGCCTGGTGCATCGCCTGGGGAGAAGCACAGCGACAAGCCATCTACGCAGACGCAAATTGGCAGGGAGGATATTATGAAGCGGGAGCTGAACCTCATGCAGGATTGGCGGCTGCGCGGATGATGGCGATGGTTTCATATCGATCTATGCCTTCTCTGAAAACGCGGTTTGGCCGGGTTCGCATGGAGAAGAAATCTGCTCGAGATGAAGAGAATACTGCTGAGGAAAAAACTGAAATGTTTTCCATCGAGTCATACCTCCAATATCAAGGGGACAAGCTGGTCGAGCGATTTGATGCGAACTGTTATGTCCATCTGACAAAACAAATGGATAGCCATGACGTGTCTCGCGGTCGAGGTGCCTATCCGGAAGTACTCAGCCGGCTTCATCAACCAACGCTTGTTGTCGGGATTGAATCGGATGTTTTGTACTCGCTACCCGAGCAGGAGGAATTGGTCGAATTTATACCCAATGCCAGGTTGGAGTTGTTGCCATCTATTCACGGGCATGATGCATTTCTGATAGAACTGACTGCACTAAATGATATTGTGCTGGATTGGATGAAAGATAGCGTGATCTCTGAAAGTAGAAAACCCACCATAGCCGTATGCTCCCAATGAAGCGACCTGTAATTTTAAAATTTGGTGGATCCTCCGTTGGTTCTTCCGATAGATTCAAGCGCGTAGTTCAAGTGATTCGCCGGCACCTGACTGATGGGCAGCAGGTACTGGTTGTTGCTTCTGCATTGTCGGGCGTTACCAATAAGTTGAGTGAACTCTGTAATTGTACTCTCCAGAGAGATGAGCGCCTGAAGATCAACGAGTGGCTCTTTCGCCGGCATCGGTTGCATGCTGCTGATGTACTAAGTCTGAGATCTCAGCGGGTCTACGATATCTTTTTGCAAAACTTTATGGGTGATCTCGAACAATTGATCTGCTCAGAAGAGGGAATAGCAAATGGTGCACGCAATGATACCTTGCTTGCCATCGGAGAAAGACTTTCTATACATATACTTGCGCTTGCGCTGGAAGACGCCGGCATCAGGAGTTGTGCGCAAGATGCTTCTGATCTCATAAAAACAGATAATCAGTTTGGAGAAGCCGTTGTTGCATTGGAAGCAACAACAAATCTTATTCAGACCTGGTACAAGGGGGCAAGTGCTCAGGGCGTACCTGTTATAACTGGTTTCATTGGAAGTACTGAAGATGGACGCACCACTACCCTGGGGAGAGGAGGCAGCGATTATAGCGCCTCACTGGTAGCTGCTTCATTAAATGCGCTTCGGCTCGAACGTTGGACGGACGTTGATGGTGTATACACCAATGACCCGAGGCTGGATGATAAAGCCGTCCGGTATGAAGAAATTGTACTGGAAGATGCTGTGGCCTGGAACAGGGCAGGGAAACTGGGGATGCACCGCAAAGCTTTAGACCCTTTGGTAAAGGCAAAAGTGCCGGTCTTTGTAAGAAGTATAGATCAACCTGATTGGCCGGGTACGGTCATTCGACCCAAGTGCCACAAGCTGGCGGCTACGGGATGAGCACAAGACTTGCACACAATGCCGATCGTTTAATGTCGATTGTTTAAAGCTAAAAATTAGGCAGTACCATGACTCCTAAATACAAAGTTGGGATTTTGGGCGCCACCGGCGCTGTTGGTCAAAAATTCGTTCAAATCCTTGGGAATCACCCCTGGTTTGATGTTGCTGTGCTCGCTGCGTCCGAAAGATCAGCCGGCAAGCCATACGGCGAAGTGACAAACTGGATTGGATCCACCACCATTCCTGCACACCTTGCCAATAAAACAGTGGAGCTTGCAACCCCGGGCTTTGATTGTGACTTTGTCTTTTCGGGTCTGGATGCCAGCGTCGCCGGCCGTATAGAAAAAGAATTTGCAGAAGCTGGATACCCTGTGATTTCGAACGCAAAAAATTACAGAATGCAGGACGATGTGCCGTTGTTGATTCCTGAGGTTAATCCTGATCACACAGCATTGATCGAAAAACAGCAGTGGAACAGCGGTGGATTTATTGTAACCAACCCCAATTGCTCAACGGTAGGATTGGTCTCTGCTTTAAAGCCGCTTCATGATGCCTTCGGACTGGATGCTGTACAGGTGACCACCATGCAGGCATTGTCTGGCGCCGGCTATCCGGGGGTGTCTTCGCTTGATATACTCGGCAATGTGGTGCCTTTTATCGGCGGAGAAGAGGATAAGCTTGTGACGGAGCCGTTGAAATTATTGGGCGCCTTGGATGCAGGTGTATTTAAGCCGGCCTCTTTTGCAGTGAGTGCACAATGTAACCGTGTACCTGTACTGGATGGGCATTTGGAAACAGTTTCTGTTCGCTTTAAAAAGCGCGTTTCAGCGGCAGAAGTTAGCGAAGCGTTCGATGCGTTCCAATCGCCGCTAAAGGGACTCGGATTACCAACTGCGCCGGAAAAATTTATTCATCGGTTTGAAGATAGTCGGTTCCCGCAACCGCGCCGGCATGCAAATTTAGGGAACGGTATGACGGTCTCTGTCGGACGTGTTCGTTCTTGTGAAGTGCTCGATGTTAAATTTGTTGCACTGTCGCATAATACCATCCGCGGAGCAGCTGGGGGGGCCGTACTAAACGCCGAACTCCTGGTGAAACAGGGGTATCTAAAAACTAAAGATGCACGTGTTGCAGTAGAAGTGTGAGCAGGAAAGAAATCATATTACGAAGTGCTTCAAATGCCGATGTGGAAACGGTCTGCGCGCTCTGGATGAAACTCATGAAGGAGCATGAAGCGATGGATACTCGCTTTGTGCTCTCTGATGATGCTGATCTACGGTGGAAAAATGACTTTCCGCTTTGGATTGATGACCTGACCAGGCGAATTGTTGTAGCCGAACTGGGTGGTCGTATTATCGGATTTATTCAAGCGCATCGCCGGCTTGAGCCACCGGTGTTTCGGGTGTCTCCAGAGGTATATATTGATGAGATTTACGTTTTGCCTTCCATACGCGATCAGGGCGTTGGTAAGCAACTGCTTGATTATATTAAGGAATGGGCGGAAGCGCTTGGGTCGGATCGGATACGTTTGAAGGTGCTTGCTGCAAACCAAAAAGGCATTGCATTTTGGGAACGGGAAGGCGCTGCCCCTATAGATTTAGCGTATACTATAGAACTTGAGCCGACGCATCAGGAGGAAAAAAAAGTTCGTACTGGTAAGCTCGGATTTTGATGGAACCTAGAAAGTAATTCTTGGTTTTAGTGCCCTCAATAGGCGGAACTAGCTCAGTTGGTAGAGCGCAACCTTGCCAAGGTTGAGGTCGCCGGTTCGAGTCCGGTGTTCCGCTCCAAAAGCCGATCATATATATGATCGGCTTTTTTTATGCCCATACATGAGAGAGGGCGCTCTTTGTTGCTAGCTTTTAAACTGCGGATTCCTGATTATTCGACAGTATAAAGTGCATTTGTACTTTCAAATCCTACAACATTAAAGACGCATCAATTGACATGAATGACGATTTGGTAGAATTCAATGTTCTCATTGAAGGTAACGATGTAAGGGCAGATGTCAGGATCTCTCGCATGGAACTGTCACATCAAATTAATCAAATTCCCGTTGCTGTTATTTCCATATTGAATGATGCTACATTGGATGATGGAAAGCCACAAGAGGCTTTTTCCACGGATGCGTTTAAAGACTTTCTTCCCGGTAATCAAATTGAAATCAAAGCGGGGACCGGACGAGCCCGGAATAAAACGATTTTCAAAGGCCTTATCATCGATCATGCTATTCAGGTCAAGCAAGGGGAAGCGTCTGTACTTAAGTTAACATGCATGCATCCATGTGTAAAACTGGCGACGGCCCCGAAAAACGCGCATTTCCAAAATCAAACAGATGGAAATGTTATCAAGACCTTAGTCAATAATGCGGCGCTTGCGCTGACCGTAGATGACACAACGCATGTCCATGCAGATCTTGTGCAGTATAGTGTAACGGATTGGGACTTCTTGCTTTCTCGCGCAAAGGCAAGTGGGTTGTTTGTAACGGCTAATCCTGAGGGCTTATTTGTAACAAGACCAGACTTTGCCGCGAAGCCGGTGTTGACGCTCACTTATGGAGTCGATATTATTGAGCTAGATCTGAAAATTGATGGTTTGAGTCAAGTACCATCTGTAAGTGCAAGCGCATGGCATCCCGATGTGCAAAAGCTTGTTGAGAGTCAATCGACAGAACCAGCTAGCAGTGAGATAGGGAATCTAAAAGGGAAAGAAATCGCCAAAATGTTGGCCACTGAACCTGTTCAGTTACACGCTTCTGCTCCGCTTTCCATAGAACAATTAAAGGACTCGGCAGATGCTTGTTTGTTGGAATCACGGCTTTCCAAAATTAATGGTACCGTTTCTTTTTCAGGTTCAGCACAGCCGCAGCCCGGCAAAACAATAGAACTCGAAGGATTAGGGCGCCGATTTAATGGCGTCGGGTTAATTTCTGGGGTCAAACATGTGTTTGAAGCCGGCCAATGGCTGACGGAGATAACGTTGGGGATACCATCTACAAGTCCGAACGTCACACACGAAAAAAGGGAAGGATCATCAACATCCTGTTTATTGCCCGGAGTCTCCGGGTTGCAGATTGGAAAGGTCAAGAACATACAAAATGACCCGCAGGGAGAAATGCGTGTGCAAGTAGATATTCCCGCGTTGCATACTGCCGGCGGAGGATTGTGGGCACGTTTGGGCAGTCCATATGCTACAAATGACGCCGGCTTCTTCTTCATGCCAGAAATAGAAGATGAGGTTGTGCTCGGGTTTCTGGATAACGATCCGAATTACCCTGTTATTCTTGGGAGTCTTTACAGCTCAAATCGAAGCGCTCCAGTTACCCCGGATCAGGGAAATACGCGAAAAGGCATTGTTACAAAGGGGCAAATGAAGATCTTGTTTGACGATGAAAACCATGATATTCAGTTAGAGACGTCATCAGGACAAACGCTTTCATTAAATGACAAGGGCGCCTCTATTACCCTGAAAGATGCCAATAATAACAAAGTTGAGATGTCAGCTACGGGCATTACGCTCGAAAGTGCTGGGACTATTTTAATGAAAGCTGGGAAGCAATTATTGCTGGACAGTAAAGATGATATGGGACTTGCGACAAAAAGAAATCTAACAATGGATGGACTATCTATAGATGCTGATGCAAAAATTGCCTTTTCTGCTAATGGAGAGGGAAGTGCTTCTTTAAAAGCTGGTGGTCAGGTGACCGTGCAAGGCGCAATGGTCATGATCAACTAGTAGACTGCCATAGTTTTCTGAAAACCAATTGTATCATCACCGAAGAGCTAAAAAATGCCTCCAGCAGCAAGACTTACAGATATGCATGTTTGTCCTCAGCAGACACCAGGTGTTCCACCCATCCCACATGTTGGAGGCCCTATCGTGGGGCCCGGGGTTCCGACAGTATTAATCGGGAAATTGCCGGCTGCAGTTGTAGGGGATATGTGTGTCTGTGTTGGGCCTCCAGATAACATAGTCAAAGGATCGGCAACTGTGATGATAGGAAAAAAACCAGCAGCCCGGATGGGAGATATAACTGCGCATGGTGGATCGATTGTGATCGGAGCACCCACAGTTATTATTGGAGGATGACTCCATAAGCAACGTTATACAGAATTACTGTATCGTGGAAGTAAACTATACACGTAAAGTTCTTGAACTGAAGGGTTCAAAATGTCGTAATAATAAAACTCATATTTACTTATAAAAGCCCGCTGATTATGCTGCTTCGTGTTGCCGGATTTTTGCTGATGGTTGTGTTTTTTGTCCCTGCTCTTTTTGCTCAATCTTCTGAAGATGTCTCTCAAGATTCCACCGAGACGGTTTCTTTACTTCCGAATATTTTTGTTGATTGCGATTTTTGTAATAGTACATACATTCGCCGGCAGCTAGAGTTTGCTAATCATGTGCGAGATCAAGATGACGCTGATATCTACATACTTGTAACCTCTCAGCAGACTGGAAGCGGTGGACGTGCGTACAAACTGGCATTTGAAGGGAAAAATGAGTTTGCAGGCATTGAGCATACGCTTGAGCATTCTGCGCGACAGGATGAGACCGATGATGAGCGACGTTCAGGACGTATGCGTGTACTGAAAATGGGGCTGATGCCCTATATGGCCATGGCCGGGAAGGCAACTGATTTTGATATCGATTATGAGGCCGTTACCAGTACGGGGCAAATAGGATTGGGCCAAGACGATCCGTGGAATAATTGGGTTTTTAATATTTCGGTAGGGGGCGGTTATGAGGGCGAAGAGCGAGAAGAACAACTTGAATTTGAAGGCGGTTTCCGCGTTCAACGGGTTACAGAAGCCTTTAAGGTAGTAGCTGACCTTGATGTCGAGATTGAAGAAGAGACATTCGATAGCGGGGAAGAAACGATTCGCAGTAAGGTGAGCGAAGTTGATGTGGACGTGTTTTTGGTAAAAAGCATCAATGATCATTGGTCCTACGGGGTTGTGACGGGGTTCAGAGCCGCTACGTTTACCAACATTAAAGGGCGGGTAGATATTAATCCTGCCATTGAATTCAATGTTTATCCGTGGGAAGAGTCTGATCGCCGTTCTATAACGTTTGCCTATTTTCCTGGCGTACAACGTGTGGTTTACAATCTCGAAACGCTATTCGGGAAGACTTCGGAAACCATATTCCGTCATACATTGCGCGCACAATTGGATTTTGAGCAGCCATGGGGAGAGGTTTTTGCCCAAATCGAAGGGTCTCATTTGCTAAATGATTTCAGTAAAAACAGGCTAGAGCTTTTCTCATTTGTTGATGTACGTGTGGCCCGTGGCGTATCCGTTTTTCTGAGAGGATCGGCAGAAATCATTCATGACCAACTATTCCTGCCAAAGGGAGATGCATCGCTGGAAGAGGTATTGCTACGGCAGCGGCAACTCGCAACAGATTTTGAGCTGTCTGCTGAAATTGGTCTACGGTTTACTTTTGGCTCTACTTATAACAACGTTGTAAATCCACGTCTGTAAATTTCAAATCCTGGCGGGGCATTATTCTTTTGAGAAACGATAACTAATACTTTGTCAGCGAATATATTAAGTATAGGTGATTTGCAGTACGAGAAGTCCGAAGGGTTCGATAAGTACGATCAAACAGGATCAAGGAATATTTCGTACCCCTAGAACATGTCGTACCCCTTGTACCCATGAACATCAATAACTCATTTATTTCGCTTACAAAGTACTAATGTCAAGTTAGTTATTGTCTGGTTTTCATTGTTTGAAAAAGAGCGCATGAGGGAAAGAGGATTTGTTTTTTCCCTCTTTCTCTCTTCTCTTTAACCCTCTTCATGCATGAGCTGTTTAAAACTAACTTGACGCTAGTACTTTGTCAGCAAAGTTAATAGAGTATTGAGGTTCATAGGTACGAGGAGTACAAAGCGTACGATAAGTACGAAAGAAGAAAAGAAGACTTTTTCGTACCCATCGTACGCTCATACGCTTCGTACCCTGAAAATCT
>JBGCEN010000159.1:0-10965 GCA_045106435.1 Rhodothermales bacterium | reverse complement strand
GAATAGCGATCCGAATTGGGCGGGCCGAGGTACGTATCGTAATAGGCCACCGTTTGAGGGTTCTTGGGATCCGTCATATCAAAAATCTGAAGGCCATCCAGGTACCCAGAGACAAAGACGTAGGGCCAGCGCACTTCGTGATTATGCACAAGGTGTTTCCAGTTGGCAGTCCACGCACTAATCGGGTTTCTGATATTCTTTCTTTCGCCGTCCAGCGCCGGCTTCAGATCGAAGATGCGGAGCGGTGCATACTGGTATTCCGTTTCAGCAATTACGTACCGGCCATCTGGTGTAGGCGTAAATGTATGTCCGTAATTAACGCCAGAGATCCCCGTAAGCGTTACGAGTAATTCAGGTTCATCCAGGTCCGTAATGTTGTATACAAAATAGCCGCCAGTACCGCCGCCATAAAACCGGTCCTGCCCTGTTTCTACATGATATCCGGCATAGAAGTCATGATACCCACGCCGGCCACTTTCATCAGGGTTTGGAATACGTGCTATTAATGCTTCATCAACTTTCCCTTCCACAACAAGACCGAGGTCGTATACATGCGCAAACGGGCCATTAACGGTTGTCAATAATAGTACACGGCCATTGGAATGTTTGTAGATAAAGATGTTATGGAATCCGCCGGGAAGCTCAGGCTCTCTGATACGGCCAGCTTCTTTTACTTTCGATGGGTCTGGCAAACCGGTTACATCAAGCACAACAGCACCCAGATCGCTATCAGGTCCTCCTTGTCCAAACTGGAGTGATTGTACTACATAATACCTGCCGTCCCACTTGAAGTACTTTACATCCATGCCTCCTGTTGGTAAATGTAAGTCTTGATCTTCAATGCGCCATTCGTAAATAACTTTAGGGTTATTCTCGTCTGCAATGCTGATGATATCGGTCCCTTTCGGTCCAAAATCGCCATACACCATTCTTGAGACATAAACATAGGGACGGTCCATCTCCTGTTCCATGTCCAAATCTGCTACGCTCAAGCGGGGCCCCAGACCAATGTGGCCCAGGATTTCCATGTTGTCACTTCCAGGATTGGAGGGTGTCCATTGTGCCTGCGCGGGCACGATGACCAACATAAAAAGTGCTAATGCATTTGTTGTTACAAAGAGAAAACGGGTGATTTTAGCCGGAAGGTTCATGGTCGTTTTATATTATTCCGTAATGTGGGCGGCCACTTGTAAACTGTCAGCAAAATAAACACCGTATTGACGTTTACAGGTACGGTGCGTGTGCAGGGGACGAATTACGTCATTCGTCAGTTGATTCGTATCCTTTGTACTTTTCGAACAGCAAAGCACTATATATGCTGACAGGCTACTCGTTTAAAACAAATTAGGTGCACTGCTCTTTGCCTATGTAACATCTGCAGGAAGAACAACGAACAACAAAAATGTAGCCGGTCGATTTATTTATCAAGAAGGTACATATAATCACTTCGGATTGCAGAATTATCCACGCTTTTTTGTACTATTTGTGACCGGGGCGAGTCGGTAATCAACCTGCATGGTTCATTTCATGCCCTAAATACTTCGTGTTTGCCCGCCACAAAGGCGACTATAATAAATGAATCGAAATTTTACCAAAGAAGAAGCACAGCGCATTTTCTCGCTTGCAGCCGAAAGGCAACAAGCCAAACAAAGAGAAAGTGACGGTCAGTTGTCCATTGCAGATCTGGAAGAAGCCGGCGTAGCAGCAGGTATCGACCCAGAGTATATACGCGCAGCTGCGGGTGATTTATTACGCCCTGAGCGTGCAACTGAACAACGAAACTTCATGGGATTCCCTGTTGAACTTCGGGAATCTCACGTGCTGTCGTTGGCCTTTGACGAGGAGAAGTGGAAAAAATCGGTGGATATATTCACGCACGTGTATGGAAAAGCCGGCAAAACGATGGAAGTGGGCACCACCCACCGTTGGCAAAGTGAGCAGAATGACAATCAGATGCCAGTTTCAATTATAGCAGAGAAAGAGGAGCACGGCACACGATTCACGATCGAGCGAAAGATGTGGCCGATGACACTTGGCTTTGGCATTGGAGCCGGCGTAAATCTGTTGATGGGATTGATTTTCACGATGATCTGGCTGACAACAAGTGTTTCGGATGAACTCATCATTCCAGGCACGATTATGATGAGCATTGGATTACTGATGGGCTTGTTTGGCTCGATAGGCATGAAGATATATGGCCGGCGGGAGTCAAAACGATTTGAAGAAATATTTGATCATCTTGAAAAGCTCGCAGAAGCATCAGACAGCAACAAGGCAAACGCAACGCTTGTTGATCCTCACAAAGAGGCACTTACAGAACCGCTCATTTCGCTGGATTCAGAGGCGGATCTATCTGAAGATCCTGCACGCGTTAGATCCAGATCAGGCGGATTGAAACAGTGAAGGGTTTAGGGTTTAGGGTTTAGGGTTTAGGGTTTAGGGTTTAGGGTTTAGGGTTTAGGGTTTAGGGTTTAGGGTTTAGGGTTTAGGGTTTAGGGAGGCCTATTGGTTGTTGTAGCACTGGATCCCAACCTTCGCGCATATTTAACCCAAGGGGGCGAATACTTTACGTACGGCTCGTTGTGATTTTATGTGTGCATCAAGCGGCGTCATGGTATTGGGTGTCCCTTCTTCAGCGGCTTGCTCCAGCACCAATAGTGGGTTCACGTTTTTACGTTTTAACACATCAACCACGCCGGCATAATCAATATCACCATCACCGAAAGTCTCTGTCCACACATGATCTTTAGACTGGCGGATATGTAACTCCGTAATCCTGTCTCCATACATTTCGATCACGTCAAAGATGGCCACATTAGAATTAAGTGAACCACGATATACCCAATGTACATCCAGGCAAAAAGTAACGTGACGTTCGTTTGTGGATTGCATCATGTGATGAAACTCACGCGCGCCGGCTCTGAATTCACTGTCGTGGGTGTGATATGCCAATGTCAGGCCCATATTATAGATTTCTGCCCCTAACGTCTGTAACGCAACTGCCTGATCTCTTAGCTGTGCGTCCGTTTTGTCATCACTACTACCCCACGCCAATGGACTCGGGTTGGTAACGATAATTTTTGTCCCTAATGCTTTACATTGCTCAACGATCTTCAGCACACTTTCAATACTTTTCTCAGATTCATTTCGATCGTGCAACTTGCTGTTCACATAAACGGAGCGCATTTCCAATCCATGTTTATCCAGGAGCGGTGCCATTTCCTGCACTTGGGCGATTGAAGTCAATGAGGGCTCAAAGCCATTCATTCCACTGGCAGCAATCTGGCCAAGGCCGGCGTCCATATCGGCATAGAAATCCTTCCCCAGTCTATTGTAATAGGAATACCACGTATAAAGATTGCAAGACAAGTGAATATCATTTGCCAGCAGCTGATTATATGGCAGTATAGTTGCAGCCAATGATGCACTAGCTGTTTTCGACAGGAAATCACGTCTATTCATCTTCTACTTCAGATTATGTGAACTTTGGGGGTAAAATAATTGAACCGTCATAATATCCAAAAGTATTTCTTAATTAGGGCATGAAAACGTTCAGTTTGCAAAGTATTAAAGCGCTGAATGTGATAAGCAAATCCGACCCAGCTTCCTTACGAATCATAGAATTGCCATCTCGTATCTATGCCCTTTAATGATGAGGGCGTATTGAGATATGTGAGGGAGATCTTTTATCTTTGGCAATCCCGTACTTTGGTAACCCAGTAGTTTTGGTATCCTTGTAGTAACACCATTAACGTTTCTGTATGCTTTATCTCTTAACGATTCCGGCGGTTCTATTTTTAATAGTCATTTATGACCTCTTTCAGAAGAAGCATGCAATTCTACGCAACTTCCCGCTCATTGGACATCTCAGATATCTTCTGGAACGCGTAGGACCTGAGCTCCGGCAATATATTGTCACAAACAACGACGAAGAACGACCGTTTAGCAGAGATCAGCGCAGGTGGGTTTACACGTCCTCTAAAAAGGAAAACAATTACTTCGGATTTGGCTCTGATAATGACTTTGAAGAAGCACAGAACTATTTAATTTTCAAGCACAGCGCATTTCCATTACCCGGCTCACATCCCGGTGATGATGGATACGACTCACAGTATCGAATACCCTCAGCAAAAATATTGGGTGGCTTCAGAAATCGCACAAAGCAATTCCGTCCCACCTCAATCATTAATGTCTCCGGCATGAGCTTCGGTTCGCTGAGCTCTGCAGCGGTACGAGCGCTCAATGAGGGGTGCCGTACAGCCGGCTGCCTCCACAACACTGGCGAAGGCGGCGTTTCACCCCACCACTTGAAAGGCGGAGAACTTATCTGGCAAGTAGGAACCGGCTATTACGGATGCAGAAACGAAGACGGCACCTTCAGTCTGCCCAAATTACTTGAAACAGTTGATAAGCACCCACAAATTCGCGCAATCGAAATCAAGCTGAGTCAGGGGGCAAAACCTGGCCTTGGCGGCGTATTGCCGGGTGCCAAAGTCACGGAAGAAATAGCAGCTATTCGCGGTATTCCTGTCGGAAAAGATTGTTTAAGTCCCAACGGGCACAGCGCGTTTAGTAATGTAGATAGCATGCTCGATTTTGTCGAGGAAATAGCCGAAGCCTCTGGATTACCAGTCGGCATAAAATCAGCCGTTGGCGAAAAGCGATTCTGGCATGATCTTGCAAAATCAATGGCGACTACAGATCGAGCAGTCGATTACATTGCTGTTGATGGCGGCGAAGGCGGCACTGGCGCCGGCCCGCTGGTGTTCGGGGATCATGTATCGCTCCCCTTCCGTGCTGCTTTTCAGCATGTCTACCTGGCTATGGCTGAGCAGAACTTGCAAGACAAAATCGTCTTTGTTGGCGCTGGCAAATTGGGATTCCCTGAAAGTTCGTTACTCGCATGCGCACTTGGTTGTGATATGATTGCCATTGCCCGGGAGGCCTTGTTGTCCATTGGATGTATTCAGGCGCAAAAATGCGAAACGGGGAGATGCCCGACCGGCGTAACAACGCACAACAAATGGCTGGTCCGCGGGCTCGACCCCACATCAAAAGGCGTCCGGCTGGCGAACTACCTCATTACACTCAGAAAAGAGATCAAACGCATGTGCCACGCCGGCGGTGTAGCGCACCCTGCAATGATCACATTAGATCATTTTGAGATTATGGACAGCCCATATTCGTCTCGTAATGCGCGTGAGATTTTCGGATATACAGATTTTCAGGATAAACCTAGTACTAAAGAAAACGATTACGTACAAAACATTTTCCTTAATAAAAACTAGCAAGAATCCCTTTTAAAGTGCCCTTTAAAAGCATATCAAGTGTATTCCACCCAAGACAGTTACTATATGGTTATCGCACCTAACCAATAACGGCAATCATGTAATTACCAAACCTCAGCCTTTTTGGCATTATTTATGATGAAGCTTGATGATAATAGTCAATACCCCTATTATTAGTTTTATTCATACCCCCACTTCTACGTTAGCGAGTGCAAAAGTAACGAATAGTTTGTACAGTGATTCTTAGTGCCAGCGATACGCTACCCAGTATATTTAAAGCACTTTTAAGCATAGCCCCTCCCCTGTTAAATTGAATGTGTGCTCCTCCATCAGTTTTGATTTTAAAACTAGCACATACTTCAATACGCTGCGCATGAAGAAGAGAAATATGTGAGTGATATGGCTAACCCAGAGCATCTTGCAATTTTAAAGCAAGGCGTTGAGGATTGGAACAAATGGCGGGATAAAAACAGAGATGTTCAGCCTGACCTCATCGGCGCAAATTTGCGCGGAGCCGATCTCAGCGGTGCAAATTTAAAAGATACAAACCTGTTCGCAGCCAATTTACAAGGTGCGGATTTGAGGTGGGCCTATCTCATTAAAGCCAATTTATTCGAATCAAACCTGAGTGGCGCCAAGCTTTTCAGGGCAGACCTGAGCAAAGCCAATTTTGTACGAGCGAATCTTTTCAGAGCCAATCTGTGCCGGGCTCGGCTTTTCAGAACAAATTTAAGTCGCGCGAACTTATGCCGCGCAAATCTACAAGAGGCCAATTTACCTAAGTCGATCCTCTTTGGTGCAAAACTCGTAGGCGCTAACTTAAAAGGTGCAGACCTGAGCGAGGCCAACATGAACAGTGTTGACCTGAGTGGCGCGATTATCGATAAAGATACCAATCTCCAGAAAACCAAAGACGTTGTTTCTGGCGTCAATGGGATCTACTCTAACAGCACCGATTCAGCAGCACTGATCGTACTGTCTCCTAGAGGCGATTCGATGCTTGGACCAAGTGCAGACGCAGTTGTGCAAAGTCTTTCCCGTGCCAGACGATATCACGGCCTTTCCATAGGTCTTGGGATCGTAATGCTTGCCATTTTAATTATGAGTGGCCCGGAAGCCGCCTTGCATTCTTTTGGTAATTACAAAACACCCATCGAAAGATTTGCCTTGTTTTCGATGATCTTTACCGCCGGCATTTTAAGCTTTGTAAAAGCTTTCCTTGAAGATGCGCTGGATGGCACCAGATGTATCAGAGACAGAGATAGCGCCATGATTGTTGGTCGCTTTCCGTGGATATTGACCAGGTTTACCGGACACAGGTGGGACAAGCGTGCGCTTTCGTTTTTATCGCGTACCACACTGGCACTTCATCCGTTGATTTACCTCTTTGTACCCAGAGAATCGATCGCGTGGTACGATTGGGTGTTGGGCGGTGTTATTATGGTCTTCAGCTTTTGGATACTATTACTATCGCAACAATACCAGCGGCCTATTCTGTTTGATTCAAAAACAGAGTTCTACAAAAAACGTGATCTGAATACGCTGACCAATCAATTGGAAGAACTCATTGACGAGATTCAGAATAGCGAGCAGGTTCACAAGATTAATCCAATCAAGCCGGCGCCTCAGCTAAATCCACATCAACGCCAAAAAATCCTTGACACCCTCTTGCCTGTTAAGCAACAGGTTTCAGCATCTAAGTAACCCAAGGCCACATTGACCGCGAATGCCAGGGGCTAAGTCGCTCGGCATGCCGGCTTCCTCACGTCAACTACGCATTAAACCAAACTCATCTATAAACTTGATCAGTTGGCATGATCAGAGTATACTGTATCTGTATTTACTCACAATAAACACAGGCATACATGTTACGATCACTAGATGACGCTTCGATGCTCGATAGATATATCGAGATTAAAGCGAAAATCTCGGAATTACAGGAAGAACTTGACGAGTTAAAGGGTCCCCTTCTCTACGCGTTAATGGATGAGCCTGATGAAAAAAGCGCATACCGCGGGTTTGAACTCACGATACAACGCAGGAAAACATACGAGTACACGCCGGCTGTAAAAGAGCTGGAGCGTACCCTTAAAGAGGAAAAAGACAAAGAGCGCAAAACAGGAACGGCTGAAGTTGTCAAGCACCAGGCCATTTTGGTCCTTAAATCAGCTAAAGTAGACAGATAAATCATTCTTACGCGAGGAGCACGCGTACAATGTTTTCCCATTCATCTTCCAGTGATCCATGGGCCACTGGCTTACCTGCCCTTCTATACCAATAGGACGCATTGCCAAGGTCTCCTTCCGCTCTGTGTAGGTAGGCATGAATCCAGGCATCATTCTGGCCGTCGCCATCCTGAACTAGATCATGCGCGCCATCCCAATCACCTCTGCCGGCTTTCCAAAGGGCAAGCTGAACCCCGTGTAGTTGTGAATCTGCATTATCATCCTGCAGCAATGCTTTAAATGCCTCAAAGTCCATCTTTTTTATAGAATATGGTGGTTTACGTGCGATACTGTATGAATGCACAGAACAGCAAAAGTAATATGAAACTTTATGTCTGTCAATTCGCAAAAGTTCAATAACTTGTCTTACTGAAAAAGAGTTATGAAAAGATCTTTTCGCGTTGGTACTTTTTCCGGGATAGATGTTAATCTACATTGGACCTTTTCCTTAATGCTGGGGGGAATGTTTCTTTTCTATCTTTATCAGACGGCCTCTTTGCTGATTGCTGCTGCCGGCATTGCCCTTTTGAGTACTGTGTTTTTATGTGTTGTGCTGCACGAATATGGCCATGCACTAATGGCGCGGCGATACGGCATTTCAACATTGGACATTACGCTTTACCCCATTGGGGGTGTAGCCAGATTGGAACGTATGCCCAAAGAACCAATGCAGGAGCTTTGGATTGCGCTGGCAGGGCCGGCGGTAAATCTCGCCATTGCCGGTCTCCTATACTTTGGGAGTGGGCTTTTCGGGGCCTCAGTTACTGTTGAACATCTTGCAGCAGCACCTCCTACCAACATCATTGGTATGCTCATCTGGTTCAATCTCGTCATGGTTGGATTCAATATGATCCCTGCCTTCCCTATGGACGGCGGACGGGTGTTGCGTGCAGGACTTGCTACGAATATGGGCCATAGTCGCGCCACACAGATCGCAGGTGTCATTGGACAAGGTGTTGCTGTCATTATGGCAATCTACGGTATGTTCACAGCGCAATACATGTTAATATTCATTGCTATTTTTGTTATTGTAGCAGCCAAGCAGGAAATGGAACATGCCATAATGAAGTAGACACATTTGTAAACGTATTTTCTATCAATCTGAAACACTTACGCCACACATGCACCCTGGCAAGGTTGTATAATAGTGCATCCTCGAGTTTGATTGAGTGTCTATAGAAAACGCCCATGGTCCTGTAAGACCTTGGGCGTTTTCTATTATAGCTACTTTTTATCTCAGAGCAGTAATTATCGCCCCTTTTATGCGAGCAATTATTGAAAGCAAACGTTATACATGGGAGATATCAAGTTCTTATTTCCGCTCTCTCCTCTTTGTAGATTTATTGAGAGAAAGCTGCCGGCAGTAACTCCGTCTGATTATTTATAATTGAGATGAATTAGATTCAGTCAGACCGGCAAAATGTGGCGAAGGTTGTAGGTAGAATATTGTGTTTTTAGTTATTACTTGATTCAATAGCCCAAGTGATCGAGAAATTTCAAACAGTTCGTTTCTCTCTATACTTATTATTCCCCAGCGACTACTGTTCTAACACAAAGAGAATATATGCTGGCTCCTCCGTTGCGCACAATGAATGAACGGCCTGCCCAATCCTCAGCGCCACAACCTATCAGTATGAAGCTGGCAGACTTGTTAGGCAAATGGTCCTTACTCGAACCAGATCGTTGTCAGTATACATCTGATCCTGATTTCGACGAGCCCTGGTACACCATTTTTTTTCAGAATGGGAAGGCACATATAGAATTTAAACGAGCCACCCAGGAAGATCATGCTTTACTGCAGGCAGCGATCCAAAAAACAGTGGAATCCAAAGGATGGCTTTGGTCGATTTTGTATTCTTCCAAAGGTGTTTACCGCGCCGGCGTAAAAATCGCTGAACGCTACATTAGCGAAACGGCACATTATCCCGCATATGCCCTTCTCGCGGCTTACCTGAAAGCAATTCAAATGGCGCAGTCTTCCGCGGATGATTCGAATCCGTAAGTAGAGTCACGGATTCGCTGTGTCTTGGTCCTGGATAAGCTATGATTGTGTGATGTAACAGATTCATTGATAAAATGCCACGCATACCATAGCGAAAACCTTCTTTCATGGCTTCCTGAACGGAGGTTCGATTAATCGAAATGAAGAGCCTCTCCTCAACTCGATTCTGTCTCTATATCACAAATAAGCAAAACGTCTTCCTGAACTTGATTCAGGATCCAAACAAGGCCTAAACGGGCTAAATTCACGATGTCTGACATGGATCCCAAATCGAGTTTGGGAATCCGCCGAGCGGGAAAATCGCTCGTTTTAGCCTTTTTTAAAAGGCTAGACAAGTTGTGATATAGAGACAGAAATCGATTGGGAAATCTTAGCGAATTGAAACGCTCCAGTAACCTGAACGTGGCATTTCACGAAGATCCCTCAATCAAGTTGAGGGCAGGCTCTTCTTGCGTCGACGAAAATCGTCGACATCCGATCAGGATGACACGAAAGAAGGGTTTTGAGTAACTTTCAGGTATAATTATCACTCATATTGTTACATCACTCTGTGATTGCTAAGAAAAAGTCATTCCCAATGTCATTCTGAACGAAGAGAAGCGCCTGCTCTTACCTTGATTGGGGATTCATAACATTCATTGGGCCATCTCAGCTCTTTTAGCCCTGCATGGATTCTTCGACAAGCTCAGGAAGACCCAAAAATGTACTTCGTCTATTTCTTGAGTGCCCTTTTCTCGAACCGGCGTTCATTTTTTGATGAAATAGACTGTTCGTAGATTTTAAGTGCCCTCATCTCAAACCAACGTTAAATACGCTCCTGATACTGCTAAATTCTGTAGAAGCATTTCACCAACAATCAGGAGAACTTACGTGTGTCATCGGGAAATCTGCCACTGGCATCAGAAAATCTCCCGTATTGCAGGTAATCTAAATCACAATGGATAACTTCCGGCAAATAAAATGGAATGAGAAAATATTTGTCTCACACTTATGGTGAGACAAATATCATTTCGAGAACAAAGGTTGGTCTCAATTGGAAAGAAAATGGCAAAAGATCTCCTGGAAAGGTATTAAGAAGGCGCTTTACGGCCTTTATAGATATAAATTAAGAGAGATCTAAAGTTTGGTACGTGATTTGCTATTGAATAGAGTAGCACTTCTAAGGAGGACGGAGGCCTACATGGTGGGTATGGCCTCCGTCTCGCACCTCTTTCTAGAGCACTTCTAAACGCTTCTAGCGTGTGAGGACGATACAGTCTGGTTAATAAACGGCTTTCTTTCTTTAAAATCAAGTGAGCCCTAAATTTCCTCAGGGCAATTGCATTTAAATAGTGCTGATTATAAACAATTAACAGTTTCTTAGACCTAGACAAATCAGCAAAGAAGTGCGCGGGGATATCCCATCAAATGCGTGGCGTTGTGAGCTGGCCTTTTATCGAAGCGTTTAGCC
>JBGCEN010000158.1:0-7190 GCA_045106435.1 Rhodothermales bacterium | reverse complement strand
TGACCTTGCCCCTATCTTCCCTCCAGAGATTTGGAGAATTCATCAGTTTATCTATGACCTTATGCGGCCAGCTTTTTCAAGTTCATTTTCATAGCAAATTCGTTGGGTGTGATATTGCCCAATGATGAGTAAGGTCTGTTTTGGTTATAGTCGTCCTTCCATTCTGTGGTGTTCATTTTGGCTTCTGATAATGTTGAGAAGAGTGTTTCGTTTAGGCATTCATCTCTAAAGCTGCCGTTAAAGCTTTCTACAAAGCCATTCTGTTGTGGTTTGCCTGGCTGGATATAATGCCACTCAATTGCCTTATCCTCAGACCATCTTAATATGGCCATGCTGGTAAATTCAGTGCCATTATCAGAAACAATAGTATTTGGTTTGCCGCGTTGTTGGATCAATTTATTCAATTCTCGAACCGTTCGAATACCAGATAATGAAGTGTCTGCGACCAGAGCTAAGCATTCACGACTAAAATCATCTATGACTGCAAGAATACGAAACTTGCGGCCATCTGTAAAAGTATCATGTACAAAATCTAAGCTCCAACGTTCGTTCACACGGCTGGGCAATAGCATGGGCTTTCTCGTGCCCAATGCTCGTTTCCTGCCGCCACGTTTACGCACTTGAAGCTTCTCTTCACGGTATAAGCGCATAATCCTCTTGTGATTGACGTGCCAACCCTGCCTCTGCAACATCACATGAATGCGCCTGTAACCAAAACGTCGGCGTTCAGCAGCCGTATTCTTCATAGCTTCACGCAAATCAACATCATCAGGTCGAATGCTTTTGTATCGCACACTTGACCGATCAACTTGTAGAACATTACACGCCCGCCGCTGGCTCACATTGTGCACTTTGCAAACATGAGCCACTGCTTCTCGCTTCGCTGCGGGCGTTACCACTTTTTTGAATTCACATCACGTAGCATCGCATTATCCAACATCTGTTCGGCAAGCAGCTTTTTAAGTTTGTTATTCTCTTCTTCCAAAGCCTTGAGCTTTTTGGCATCAGAGACATCCATACCCCCGTACTTTGATTTGTATTTGTAAAAACTCGCCGAGCTTATTCCATATTTACGACAAATCTCAGTTGTGGGTATGCCGTTCTCCTGTTCCTTGATCATCGAAATAATCCGCTCGTCGCTAAATCTACGCTTCATTCTTTGTCTCCAATTACTGGGACAAATTCTACTCAAAATTGGAGGAGTTTATAGGGGGCAGGTCACTAATATCAACGCCAATTGTAGACAAGTGGGGGATATCTGTATTCGCCATGGGATGCGGCTCCTATTCTAAAAGTAATTAGTCTAACAGACTAACCACATTTGCTAAGTCAGCAGCCAGTCCATCTCATTAGCAGAAGTCGCTGATTTGATTTATAAAGAACCTTTTGTTTATGAATCATAGATATGGTTTAAATGTGTAAATTCAGATCCGTCACGCCGAGAGTTATATGGAAACGACATCAACACAAGAATCAGAATGCAAACCATTGCTTCCAGGCGACTTAGAATTGATTGTTTCAGATCACTGCAACTTGACATGCCGACAGTGTAACCACCTTTCACCAATGATGGCCAAATGGAACCTGCACCCTGAAACAGCTGAAAAGGAATTGTTGATTCTGAGTAAGTATGTCAGAGTTCAAACCCTGAAGATTATCGGTGGCGAACCATTATTAAACCCGAATTTATCTGAGATCGTGAAGGTTGCCAAAGCCTCCAGGCTGGCAGAAAAAATACGCCTTGTCACTAACGGTCTTTTAATAGACCGTATAACAGATGAGACTTGGGAAATAATTGATGAGATTGAACTTTCTATTTATCCCAACACATCTTTAGGCGATGATACCATAGAATATATTGCAAAACTTGCTCACAAGTATGATGTCAAATTCTCTCCTTGTAGATACACCTATTTCAGGCGAACTTTCTTTGAAGAACGAAACAATGACGAACGTCTCGTACAAGAGATATTTGACACATGTAAAATTGCGAATGTATGGCATTGTTCAGCTCTTCACAGAGGAAAAATTTATCGATGTCCACAAAGTATCTACATAGATAAAGCTTTTAATTTGAAAAAATCCGAGGGGTTTGAACTGCAAGATCGCACCGATTTTTCAAGTTCATTGATGCGTTACCTTCAATCCAAAACACCGCTTGAAGCATGCACACATTGTTTGGGTACGGTGGGTGTGAAAGAGGAGCACGCACTGCCCTCCCGAAAAGAATGGTCAAAAGAATTACGCGGTTCGGTTGCTGATTCACTCGATGTCAATTTGTTGGATGAGCTTAAAAAAAGACCAAATCATATCGATGACTGTCGAACACCCATTAAGAGAAAATCAAAAACAAAACAAATTTTCACAAAGATCATCAATTCGATTTAACCTGAATATTCCTCATCAACTCATATTTTTAGATCAATATTCGGATATTTATTGCTCCGCGTGGGAAGAGGTAAATTCGAAACTGACCAGTTTGAATTTGAGCGCGCCATACCGCATTTTATCCTGTTCACTGGCATTGGACCGCGGATGACGTGAATTGCGAGATTCCAGTATGATTGGCCTTTTCTGTGTGTGTTTATCAATTATGCCATAGATAGAAACTGGTATTTCTCGGTCTCTTTTTCGATAAATTTGCAATTTGGTATGGCCGTGGTGGGTGTCGAGACTATTTATCTCAAACTCAATTCGTCTTGTGGTTTTGCACGGCTCGATCAGAATTTTAGCCTTAAAATGACCTGACTTAAAATTCTCGTGAATGGGAAGTTTCTTGACCACCGAAAATGTGTCGGTGCAGGCATCAAAGTCGACATTTGTTTTTACAATTTTGAGGTCAAATGAATTCGAAGTCCGACTCTTTTTTTTGGTGGCGTTCATCAGTGATTTTCTGTAAGTTTTAGCCAGAAACCGCAAAACCTGCCCCAGCTTGGAAAAACTTTCGCGAGGTCTTATCTGCACCAGTTCGGTCAAATATTGCAAATATCCGACTTTGAACAATTTGCTATCGAGTTGTTTTCGAAAATTTTCGTCTATATTCAGCTGTAATTCTTCCTTCAAATGGGTAAATATCACTGAGCTTGCAACAACAACGTCTCTGGCTGTGATGAGATTCAACAACAGGTCCCAGTCGATCGTCTCATTTTGTATAATCTTTGCACAATCGACCATCCAATCGGAATGGGTGTGCCCATCAAAACCACCATGTGCGATGGCAATCATGATCATGTCTTCAGGAGAAGGAAGCTTTATTTTCATTTTTCCGACTACTTTAGTCTGACCACGATGCCAGAATTGGTTATCGTCAACATTTTTCCCCTGCAACTCATGAAAAGGAATTCTATGAAGATCGATATCGCCAAATTGGCTTTTGAATAGGTTTACGCTGCGTAGGTTTTCTGCTTCACAAATGATTCGTTGGTTGCTCTTTCCGGATGAAGAAATCCAACCATTAACAAGCAGTGCTTTCAAAGCATGTGAAAACTGACCCGGAGCGACCACAACATCCATGTCATGAGATATTCGTTCCTTTCTTGACGAATAAGGGAGTAAGGTAATTGATGAACCTTTGATCAGCATCCAGTCTATATTAGCAGCGGCGAGTATTCCCAATCCGTCTAGATTATGGTTGTGTGCCATTTGCGCACGACTCCACATCAATCGTTGAATACCTATAAGTCGTGCATATTCGGGAATACTTTGAAGAGCTGCACCATGGCGGGCAATGATTGCAATCAACAACCTCGTGATCTTGTGATCAACATCTTCAAAATTGTTCTCCGACAGCCATTTTTTAAAAGTTTCCTGTGCGGTATTTGTATCTGCACCCACAGCCGCATAAATCAACTGCTTCAGTTTTCCTTGCGGAAATGCCCAAGCTAAAGGGGGAAAGAATTTTGTCATGGTTTTGATCTGGTTTGTTTATTTTGCTTTTTCCTCAAAATAGCTTCTCTCGCAATTTGAAGGTAACCGGAAACAAGAGGTTTAGATTTGCCATAACTTAAGCTTCCTTGTCGTATACGGCGTAATGCGAGGCAAACTGGCAGCATATCAAATTGACTACCCATCTCCCGAGCCCTTCCCATCCAGCCTATGAATTCACCACCGTAGGGTTTTGGGTCTATCATGTCACCAATTTTTTGCTGTGCTTTTGTTCGGATCATCATTGTTGATCTGAGCCAGCCCTGTTCAATAGAAACTTTAGCAGATGATTTTGAAAAGCTCTGGATATGTGAAAAGACACCATCGAGTTCACGATTTTGTTGCAGGTGCATGAGTTGAATTTCAGCTTTATCGGGCAGCCAAAGATCATCAGCGTCCAATGTCGCGATTAATGGTGACGTAGCATGGGAAAAACCTTTTGTGGTCGCGCTGCCAGGTCCACTATTTTCCTGTTGTATCAGGCTTACGAATTCAGAATACTCGCCAACGATTTTAGCAGTGTCGTCCTGAGAACCATCATCTACAACGATTATTTGAGTCGGTGACATGGTTTGAGCGACTACTGAGTTCAGGCACTCTTTGATCGTTTCTTCTGCATTATAAGCAGGTATGACTACTGAGTATTTCATGAATTTGAAACCTCCTAAAAGCGCTTTTGGCGTGCGTCATTGCTGAAAATTCCGTCTGGAAAACCGGTGTTCGGATTAAGCCGTCTTCGCTTGATTGAAAGATGAACTGCTTTTAAGAAATATCTTAGATTAACGTCGGTTCGAGAGGATATATTCCCAGTATGCTTACGGTAATAGACACAAATAGTATCGACCAACAGATAGTCCATCGAATTTTCAAAAACACGCAATAGGTAATCGGTATCTTCGGCTTGTTTAAATTCTTCGTTAAATGCCCCGATTTCAATCGCATACTCATATTTTATGAGTAACGCCGCAAGTTGTATGCTTCGAACATTCAGCCCGGATTCCAAAAGCTCCCTTTCTGAAGTCGTATTGGAAAAATGACTGATTAGCATTTTTCCATAAGAGAATTTTAAACTTGGTTGCTGCTCAAGTGGTGCCAAATCCGCCTCAAACCGCCCGAGGGGAGATATGTCATCAGAGTCCAGAAAAGATATGTAGTCTGTGTCTTGCGGTACTTTTGCCAAACCGACATTCCTTGCATGAGAAATACCTTTGTTCGGCGTTGAAACGAGATCAATATCACCAAATTCTTTCTCAAGCGCCGTAATAATACTCACGCTTTGATCGGTGCTGCCATCATCCACAACAATAATGTGTATAGAGATGTCGTCTGTCCGTTGAGAAATCAATGAACGTAGACTGGAATTGATATATTCCTCACGATTATAAATTGGCACTATTACCGAGATTTTAGTCAAGTCCATGCTCCAGATATTTGTAGATTGCATCTGTTACTTCATTTGGATCAGAGCCCAATTCAATTCTATAACATGGTAAATTCCTGACGATTGATGCTGCAAATTTTAGCGAATTTGCCCGGTCATCAGGCATTTGGAAAGCTCCACTTGGCGCCAGTGCTAGCATCGCCTTTGCCTTACTCAAAGGTGTAATCGTGGTCTTATTTTTTGACGCAATTTTGGGAGTAAAGACTGCGCGTAGTTCAAGTTGTTCAACAAAATCCAAACCGCCAATGTCTTGAGCAGTGAATTCATATTTTTGTTGCCAGTTCGAGATCTTATTCTGAATAATTTCATTGTTTAATCCAAGCCTTGCAATCCCCTTCGCATCTTGTTTGAGTGTTGAAAAAAGAGGTTTTGCGATGATTGAGTGCGACCGTTCTTCACACAAAATGTAGTCATCTCCAACAGATTGCAGACCGTGCATGATCCCAGCAGTTACTGTTCCGGATTTTCCAGCACCACCATTTCCAGCAAAGAGGATCCCTTTGCCATTTTTTCCCAAACTTCCAGCATGCATAAGTCGCAAGTTATTGGTTTTCGAATAAACCCAGTGAAGAAAAATTCTCAGCGGTGCTGCAGCTTCCCAAGGTGGGTAGGCGTTTGAACTTTTCATCCATTGCAACCCGATCTCACGTTCGGAGTCAAATAGATGCCATTGACGATCGTCAGGATAATAACTGACTTTGTAGGGTGTCGCGGACAGTTTTTTTTTTTTTTCTTATTGAGAATAAATTTCTCCAGTCCATTGTGGCGGCTCGGAAATCGCACATGTGTCAGGAGAACATAGATAAATATCACAGGAACTTTTGCTTTGGTCCGAAATTGAATGGATCAATCGTTCTGAACAAAATTTTTTGAACTCATGATGATTTGTTCTGAAACGGATTTGAGTATGAGGCAACTCTATAGTTTGGACTACTAACTCATCAAATTCTGTCGTCCGGTCGATAGCATCTTTGATAAAGTCCGCCAGATTTTCAATATCAACCATCAGCTTCGCTCCATATAATTAGACCTTTTTTTGAGGCCAGCCCACATTCTCATCGACTTCGTGAATTGGATCAGCCATCACCAAATCCGCTAAATCCTTGTAAACTTCGACAGTTGGAATTTCTTGGCAATCACCCAAATTGAATTCTTCGTTTGAGGAAGTATTAGCGGTCGGGGAATGTTCCAATTCTCTCAAAATTTTGTGTTCAACCAAACTGCTGATAAATGAATTTATCATATCTGATGTGATAAGTTCATTATTATGGATAGCCGATTGCAACTCGTCTATATCTTTCCCGTCCAATAGGCTATTCAAAATCATGGTTCCAGAATCTGAAACAGCGAAATATAGGCCTGTTTCCAAGTCAATTATTACGGTTTCATTGTCAAACTGCTCTCTGGCAATCTGGTCCGAACCTAATTCATAATATGCCATTTTCCGTCACTCCCCTTGTTCTGTCGCAATTGGGATCAACTTGGACATTAAGTCAAGTTTATTAGTTGGTTGATGCAGAAAAGCGCCAAAGTTCTATTAAAGTCAAAATTTGGTGCAAACAAATGCGCCAATTGCCAGATCATCTACGAAATATGCAAAGAAATAGATAGGGTTTATTTGTCTGCAATTGGCACATTCCGGAAGATGGTGAATAGCGCCTCAATGTCTACATCAGTTGCTCGTTTTGCCAAAACACTGCAAGAATTTGAATTCAAAGGTGAATAGGCATTGCACCTCTAACGTGGCGCACGTTTTGCCAAAATGCGCTGCAAAGTTCGTCGGTGCATGTTAAGGCGACGCGCGGTTTCAGAGACATTGCGATCA
>JBGCEN010000157.1:0-3101 GCA_045106435.1 Rhodothermales bacterium | reverse complement strand
ATAACGCTGGCGAAAAAGCTTGGTATTGGTTTGCCATGCTCGCTGGTGCAGTTGTGGTCGTCTCCGGATTAATTCTAGACTTCCCTATTTTTGGTCAAGAGCGTGATTTTCTTACCCTTACACATGTATTTCACGGTGTTGGTGCAGTCGTTATGATAGCGGCTTCATTCGGACATATTTATATGGGTACGATAGGTGTCGAAGGAGCCTTTGAAGCCATGCAAACTGGTTATTGCGATTCAAACTGGGCAAAGGAACATCACGATATCTGGTATGACGAAATGGCAGAAGAAGGAAAAATTGGCAAAACGTTTGAAGAACTCAGTGATCAGGAAAAAATGGGTAGTGCGCATTCTGGTACATCAAAAAGCAATCTGACTACTTGAAATAACTTAATCCCTCAGTCTCGGTGATGAGGGATCCTCAACAATCCCCACCTCCTCTCTCATCTTTCAGAGTTACTGGCTTATTCCCAGTTTAACCGAATATCCCATTGCTGCGTTTTTTCTTGTGGCAATACAGGCACATCTTCGTCAATGCGACGGTAAACATTGTTTGCTGGTTTGAGATTGGCATCTCGCCCATGGATGAAGTCCTGATCTTTTACAATGGTCATATAGGCTTTATTTAAGTCTAAAGCGCGTCGTGGACTTGGGCTGATAAGTTCGTAGACATCGGCTGCACGTATGGCTTCAGTATTTAGTGTGCCATCTGCATTAAAGTATTTGGCTTTCATTTCTGCATTTTCGCGGAATTCATCACCTCCTCCCACAACACGTAAATAGTGTTCGATTTCTCCTATACCGAGTTCACTATTTTCATTGGGTGCATCAGGCATGTTTTTAGTATTAATATAGCCCCAACCCTTTGCCCCTGTAACTTTGCGGCCAAAGGCAAAGGTGTTGTCGATGGTGGTTCCCAATGTGGTATGGCAACCCATGCATTGCAGATGCTCTTCACGCGTTTGCAGACGTAGATGCCCATCTTTGGCTTCGATGAAACCTTGCACCATCCAGCCAAAGCTGTTGTCTGTACCTTTGTCGCCACGATGGGTAAATACGGGGAGTAATTCGTCTATTTTTTCTTGGTTTTCGTTGATGTATTTAGAAACCAGTGCATTTTCGTCGAAGAAGGCGAACTTTTTCATATAACGAGGCTGTAGAAAAACTCTTTTATATTCTCCCAGCACCCCCAAAACGCTATTTTTAAAAACTTGAACGCCACCTTCTCGCAATTTCTCGATTTTATCAAGCATGTGATTGATTCCTTTTATTAGCCCATTATGATGCATTGAGGGTGGCTGTTGCTGCTTGAGGCGTTTGCTTGAGGTGTTTATGGACTGGATTCCTGCCATCATGCCGCTAATTTCCCGTAATTCGCCAGTTTCTCAATATTCTGTATCAGGCAAAACAGTTTCCATTGCGCATTGATCTTTTTGAGTCCGCGCAAGCTAAAGCGGCGGAGTTTTTTATTGAATTCAAGGTTTCCGAAAACGGGTTCCACCACCGACATTCTGTGACTATAAATACGCTTACCTTTGTCGCTATCCACCCGTTCTTTCATCCAGTCGGTATGCGTGGGTTTACTGTCTTTTTCAAGTCGGAAGGAAACCTGTCGCCCATTGCCTTTGCGATGATCCGCAGACTGTGGGTTTCTCATACAATTGTGTTTGAGTGTACAGTCTCGGCACTGGCTGATCCGTCCTTCAAAGCGGGCACTTTTGTTCCCGTTAGTATCGGATGTGATGCCTCGTGAACTCAGGTATTGACCAGCGGGACAAATACATTCCATGCTCTCTTCGCCAAAGATAAAATCATCGGCAGGATAGATCGGGTTTTCTTTGGCGCGCGAGGGACGCGGGTGTTTCTTCTTATGATCCTGAAACTTTGGATCCCGTGAACGAAACTGATTATCAGGGATGTAGGCATTGATGCCATGCTCATGCAGGTACTGCATATTGGCTTCATTGGCAAACCCCGTATCGGCGGTAAAAATAGTACTGCTCGAGAGGATATCCTCATGCAGCCCCAGATCGTTAAAGCTCGCTTTGATCCCTTCCAGAATCGGTTGCAGCGTATGGTGCTCCTGTCCCTCGCCGAAAGCTTGCGCATGCACCACGATTTGATGGCGTTTATCCACCGTCGCAATGCCGTTGTAACCTTGAATGGTGCCTTTACTGGTGGTGACTTTGGCGGATTCATTATCCGTGACGTTACTTTTTACCTCGGTCTTACGTTTTCCCTTGCCCATACGGGGTTCATTATTTTCCAAGAAATCGTCGATCTTGTCAGCCGCCTGATTCAGCGTCTCGACTGCCTGACAATGTCGTTGCTGTTGCAGCTGGATTTCTTCATCATCATCCAGCTGATCCAACAAATCCTGTTGCTGATGTTTCTCGGTATGATAAGCGATCTGTTTCTTGATTTTATCGCGCTTGGCGGCCAGCTCCTTGTGCGTCCCTGACCACTCTTTTGAAGCATTCGATGGCATCTTACAACCGTCAATAGCAAACAACTCGTGGCCCAGCAAACCTTGCTCATCGCAAACTAATAACACCTGTTCAAACAGAGCAGCAATGGCCTCAGGACGCCCACTGATAAAATCCGCAATCGTAGTAAAATGCGGCGCGCTCTGACAAGACAGCGCCATAAAAATAATGTTGGTGCGACAGCACCAGGAGATCTCCCGACTGGAGGTTATCCCTTTGGAATAAGCAAACAGAATAATCTTGAGCAGAATCGCCGGATCATAAGCTGGACGACCATTGTGATCATTCTTGTAAAGCGCATCGAATGCCGGTAAATCGAGCTTGTTATCGACCAGATAATGCAAAGCATGTTCAAAGGTTCCGGGCTGAATCTGGTCCTGAAAGTTAATCGTAATTAAGGCTGATTGATTGTAGTTGTAATCGATATAGCGAGCCATGGGGAGGGCCTTTAGCGAAGTTGGTCTATTTTACCGCAAAAAGGGAAAAAATGGGGTTTTTCTACAGCCAGAACGCCTACATAACGGGCTTGCCGGAAACAAAGCAACTGAATTAGAATTAACAACAAAACTTATTGAAACCACAAAACGTAAGTTCAACCGCTGAGTAGGCAAGT
>JBGCEN010000156.1:0-30555 GCA_045106435.1 Rhodothermales bacterium | reverse complement strand
TTGGGCCGGCTCCTTTTCTTTTTGGCTACGCATTGATCCTGTAAATGGGTTGGCAGATGGGTACAGCGACCCATTTATCATCACCGATAAAAACTGGGATAATGCCTCGTTCTATGTTGATTTTACAGATGTAGCCCCACGACATTTTCGCTTTGCCGCGTTTTCTGATAAGTCGCTCTGGAATCCTGACGGCCTCTCGTGGGAAGATTTTCCAGCAGCAGATCGCCCCATGATCGATATCGCTTCTTATCCTTTCCAGGCCGATGCATGGACCCATGTTGTGCTGACGTTTGAAAAAATTAATGCTGCTGGCGAAGAATCAACGGTCATCGGGTACTTGAATGGTGAGGCTGTTGGTGAGCTTGAGAAAGAAGGGGTGGCCATTTCATGGGAAACTGAACGGGTCTTGATGGCCCTTGGCCGCCACTATGCCGGCGATTTTGATGAACTGGCCGTATTTAACCGCGCATTATCCCCAAATGAAGTGAAAGCGTTATACACATTCCCACTTATTGATTTGCTTTAACATGCTACATATCTAAAACAGATAGCCGAAAACTGGCAGTCGAAAACTGATTGCTAAAGACAGAGGCCGGCACCTATTACACCTTTCAGACTTCAGTATTCTTCTGTCGTTGTGACGAAAACCAATACAGAGGTTGATAATCCCTAAAAATCAGGAACGGGCCTTGCTACGCTCTATTACTTAAAGATTAATCAGGAATTAGGGAATAAGATTACCATATACCCACTTTCTCTTCCTCATAGACCATTATCATTACTCATTTTATTCAATTTTATACTCATTTCTGTATTTCATAATTGCTCGGTTTTATGAATACTGTTCGAGCCATATTAGAGCAGAAACGCCTCCCGCTGCTAGACCTTAGCTCGCGCAGTGCGCTTATTAATTACGTGCTGCACCAGAAAAGAGGGATAGAGTTAATAGATATTCGTGCGCAGGAAGTTTTTGATCGCCTCATTATTGAGGGGCAATTTTATAACTTCGGAACGATGTCTGAACCGGGAACGGAAGCTCCAAAAGCTACCAGGCCAGCTTCTCACGAAAATATTCAGTTCCAGACGCCTTATTCTCCATCGCAACTCCAGGCGCGTCTATCCCAAACGTATTTTGAAACGCATTTGTCTGTTGATGATCACGGACAAACGGTCCTGTTTCTAACGCTTGGTAACCTAACATGGATTGATAAGGCCTCTGAGGGTGTTTCGTCAGTTTCACCGCTTATCCTTGTGCCTGTCAGGTTACAACGTGACGATGTCCTTTCTCCCTTTGTGCTCTGTCATACAGGGGAAGATCCGATTGTGAATCCAGCCATTCGGCAAATTCTGAAGCGAGATTTTGGACTTGAGATGCCGGCTTTTGATGCCTTTCATCCCAATGGGGTAAAAGGCTTTCTGGATATGCTGACAGCGATGCTGGACTCGTACAAAGATTGGCGTGTTGGCCGGCATCGAGCCCGCGTTGACCTTTTTAATGTAGCCGATCTTGCCGTTTTTGAGGATCTGGATTCGGAAAGCGCCTCGTGGGGAGATCCCGAAGAAAACGCCTTGTTGAAAAAAGTGCTGCTCGACGGATTTGAAGCAGCAGAGATACAATCTGGTGAAACAGTATCTATCGACTATCTGACCTCTCCAGGGCAAATAAATCACGTGCTGGATGCCGATAATGAGCAACTTCTTGTTCTTTATGACTCGCTAAAGGGCATCAATCAGCTTATCGATGGACCACCTGGGACAGGGAAAACACAGACCATCACCAATCTTATTGGGGCAGCAGTTGCTGAAGAGAAGAAGATACTTTTTGTATCAAACAAGATCTCTTCACTCAGTCAGGTAAGAGATCGATTGAGCACCGTAGGATTGCGTCATTTTTTGCTGCCGCTCTACGGGCGTCATCTAAGCCGGCGTCGGTTTTTGCGCGAATTGCAAGACGCAATCATGTCCAGAGACCAGGTTCAGGAGGATGAACAAACTCTAATAGAGTCACTGGTTCGTACGCGTGACCAGTTGAATGTATATGTCAAGTCGCTCCATACCTCAATTCGAGAAAGCGGGGTCACACCGTATGAGGCTTATAATGCGATGGCTGAATTGGATCAACAGCTTCATGGCATTTCATTACCCGAATTTGACGGGAGCATTTTTGTAAACCAGACCGCCGCGACATTCGATGCCGTTTTGGAACGGGCAAAAGAACTCGAAACCCATCTGAAGAGATTGGGCGTGGTACAGCGTCATCCGTTTTGGGGAAGTCGCAAGACCCTCTACAAATCAACAGATAAGCCCGAAATTCGGCGGAATTGCCGATTGGCCGGCATGGCTTTGAACTCCTTGCGGATGTCTGCAACGGACCTCGCACATTTGATGGGGACCCGCGCGCCGAATAATAGTCAGGATGTGATTCGCCTTGTACGGGCGGCCAGTCGTGTGCTGGACGCGCCTAAGTTGGATGGTGTACACGTTCATGAAGAAAAGTGGGCGGCTTCCATGGAAGAGCTTGTGACGCTTCTGGAGACCGGCGCGAAGCTGAGTAAGATTAGAGTAGAATTTGATCGGGCCCTGATTCCCGAAGCCTGGGATCAGGACATGCTGTCCGTCAGACAGGCCCTGGTTGCCCATGGCACGAAGAAAACCCGTAGCCTGATTGGGGACTACCGTAAAGGCAGAGATAAACTGGCTGGATTGTGCCGGAATGGTTTGCCTAAAACGAACGAAGAACAGCTCGAAATCGTGAATGCGCTGCTCGAATCGCAGCGGTTGATGAGTAAATTGGAGCAACACGAAGCATTGGCCAAAACACTGTTTGGCCGGCAATGGCTTGGTATTGCATCTGATTGGGAGCATCTCGACAAAGTATCAACCTGGATGTTTGAACTGCACCAGGATATGATGCAGGACAAAATTAGCACAGAGATCCTCCGGTTTCTGGCTGAAATGCCAGATCTGGACGGGGTGCACCACCAGGCTGAGCAAGTAGCGCAGGACTTTAGCGTATTTCTTAAAAGCTCCAGAGACGCTGCTCAAGAAGTTGAAATGCAGGAATCCCTCGGGATTTCCAACAAAAGTTTTTCGCGTATTCCTTTTGGAACGCTGCTCTCTTTGTTTGCACACTGGGAGAAAAATGTTGATTCACTGCAAGACATTGTAGCCCTTAATCATCTTGCTGAACGCTTGCACGATGAAGGACTGGGAGATATCGTCAAATTGGCAGTCACGTGGTCTGAATCTTCAAAATACTTGAGTGCCCGTATTCAACAGGCCAGATACAATGCCTTGTTGGCTGATGCACTGAATACACGACGGACACTGGCCGGCTTTAACAGTGAAGTACATGCCAATCTCATTACAATGTATAATGAGCTTGATTTGGAGTATCTGGCGGTGATGTCCAAGCGGATTCTACGCCGGCAGACGGCTCGATTTGTTCGTGAACGTATTCCATCTTCCGATATCCATGCGCTACTCAATGAACTCGAAGAACGCCCTAAAAGGCTGCTGAGCGAGATGATCGGGCAGACCGGAGAGGCGTTACTGGATGTGAAACCAGTTATCGCGACTACACCATCTTATCTGGCCGGGTTATTAAATAGTACGACTGTTCAATTTGATATAGTCATTTTTGATGACGCGGAACGGATCAGTAGTATCGATGCCCTGGGAGCCATTGCCCGAAGTAATCAGGTAATTGCTTTTGGCGACAAGCAGCTTGGCATTCCCATGCCAGGACAGCAGGTAATCGATGTGAGTGATTTCGAATCTGATGGAGAAAGCCTGTATGATATGATGAAGGTGAAAGGGGCAGCGTTTAGATCGTTAAGATCTTATTATCGCTCGGGGCCTATTTCACTGATCAGTTGGCTCAATAAAGAAATCTATAATAACAGCCTTTCAGTGTTTCCATATGCGGATCTGAGAAAGTCTGCACATGAGGTTCGCCTTCACATAACTTCTGAGGCACACCAGAAGTCGGATGGTGCCCCTATTCGTTCCTTGGCGGGGACCGTGGTTGATGATGTACTCGCGCATGCAGAGGCGCATCCCAATCATACCATCGGTATTGTTGTTCAGGTTGAAGATGATAAAGAGCCTATTTTAAGAGAATTGGATCGGCGCCGGCGGAAAAATCATCAAATGGAGCCTTTCTTCCGGGTATATAACAAAGAATCGTTCTATGTAAAGACGATTGAAGATGCACAGGGAGACATTCGCGATGTATTATTCCTGGCATTGCCTCTTCGCCGGCGTGCCAAGATGGAGCGCAATACGCAACAGAAATCTGTACGATCTGCAGGCGTGATGCGCAGACGGTTGGCCATTCTTGGGTCGTTGGTCAGACAACAGTGTCATGTGTATACAGATATGACCCTCGAAGAAATTAATCGGTGGGCTGAAGGCCGGCCTGATTTTGAGGTATTGGCAAGATTCCTCAACTTCATGAATTCGAATCATCTGAATATGCTGCGGCCGGCTATTGCATCTAAATTTGAAATGGCTGTAGGCGATGCCCTTAAGGCCAATGGCTACGCAGTAGACTACCAGGTAGGGTATGCAAACTCATGCATCGATATGGCGGTAGTTGACGACAAAAACCCAGATGCGTATTTGCTAGGTATCCAGAGTGATGGATACAGTTATGAAAACGCGCGTTCTGCACGTGAGCGTGAAAGATTGCAGTCGGCACAACTGAAAAACCAGGGCTGGCAGCTGCATCGCATCTGGAGCATAGAATGGTTTAGAAACCCACAGCGCGAACTTGACCGGCTCATTGACCGGATTGAAAACATTCGCGAAGCCCGCAGTGGCATGCCGTCAGGCGACACCGTGAGTGTAAATGGTACCTTGCCTGAGATGAAGAGTAATGTGGAAGAGAAATTGTAGAAGAGGAGTTGAAAGACACATCTGTTTCTGATGGAGACTCCTGCTTGATAAAAGGTGTCCTGTTATGCCCCACAGCTATAGCTTTCTATTCTTATCCCACAGCTAAACTCCGCTGTTGTACCACCTGTATCCAGCAACTCAAACAGGTGTGTAGTTACCGTTAGAAACCGTTGAGATTTAATCTTCACATTGAGTGAGCGATCTTTTGGTGCTTTTGAATCCGCTTTTTTATTTGCATCAGTCGGGCTGCGCCCTCGTGTCACACGTAACGCTGCGATGCGCTCAAAAAGTCGTATCCAAAATCACTCAAAATCTCATCTCTCTCAATTGCGAACCTCAAATCTCAACAGTTTCTAAGTGCATTAACAGATTTGCTCTCGCTTTATCTGTAGAAGAATTGAATATCGAACATCCTACAAGGAACGTTCAATAACGAAGTGTTTTTCAAATCCTTCAACATTCAAAATTCCTTGTTGAGTGTTCGATATTCCCAACGTTTCGTGCTGAGTTATAATGGATGTACAGAACCTTGCTCGGTTAATGAAAGATAGGCAGACTGTAGTCCTTACCGGCGCCGGCTGCAGCACAGAATCGGGCATTCCTGATTATCGAGGACCACAGACCCGGCACAAAACCCGGCATCCGATCCAGTACAGAGAATTCATCTCAGATCCGGAAGCCAGAAAGAGGTATTGGGGCCGCAGTGTAATTGGCTGGACTCGCGTGGAAAATGCTGAGCCAAACGCTGCTCACACCGCATTATCAAAATTGGAGAAGGCCGGAAAAATAAACGGTATTATCACTCAAAATGTGGATCGCCTTCACCACAAAGCCGGCAGTAGACAGGTTGTTGAGTTACACGGTACACTTTCGGAAGTCTGCTGTCTGTCATGTAATAACATCGAACAGCGAAGTACTTTTCAGGAACGCTTATCGTCTCTTAATCCATCATGGCAAGGCAAACCATCAGAAATGGCACCTGACGGCGATGCCGAAATCGATGCCGAGCAAACAAAAAACTTCAGGGTCCCCAACTGCGCCCTTTGTGAGGGTGTACTAAAACCTAATGTAGTCTTTTTTGGAGAGAACGTGCCCCAGCCACGCGTTGATACAGCCTGGCGCTTCCTTGATGAAGCAGAAATGTTATTAGTGGTAGGCTCTTCTCTTGCCGTGTACTCCGGTTACAGATTTGTCATTAAGGCTGACAAGCAATCAAAACCTGTCGCCATGATCAATCTGGGGGAAAGCAGGGGAGACAAGCACGCCAAAATCAATTTACAAGGCAGCGCCGGCGTGCTTATGACTGAATTGGCAGCACTGCTAATAGATTAGGTCCTCTAGTGCAGCGTCAGCGAAATAACTAGCAGGTATTTTTTGTATCTGATTTCAGAATATCAATCCAAGCAAACTCTATTAATTTCGCTGACAGAATTCTAATGCCCTGCTTCTTCGGGCTTAATCGTGGTAAAAACCTCTTCGTTATCACGAATCATGCGCAAGGAAATAACCTGATCGATGGTATCGCCTGTGAGAGTTTTCAACAAGCGTTCTATCGACGTGATTCTCTCCCCTGACATCCCAAGTAGAATATCTCCCTTCTGAAGCCCGGCTCTACGCGCCGGCGTATCATTCAAGATATCAACGAGCAATATTCCACCGGATTCCAATAGTTCAAATTTTCGCTGCAAACGAAGCGGCAACTCGATATTCTGGCCGGCAATACCCATAGATGCTCTTCGCACGCGACCATGTTTAATCAACTTGCCGGCGATGTATCTGGCTGTATTTACGGCTACAGCAAAGGCAATGCCCTGAGCAGGCATAATCATCGCGGTATTCAAGCCAATAACCCGCCCACGGGCATCCACCAAGGGACCGCCTGAGTTACCAGGATTCAACGCCGCGTCTGTTTGTATCACATCCTGAATCAGGCGTCCTGACTCAGACTGCAACGATCGACCAAGCGCGCTAACTACGCCGGCAGTTACAGAATGCTGAAATCCATACGGATTACCAATTGCGATCGCTACCTGACCAACTTTAACCTTGCTAGAATCTGCAAATTCCAGATGCACCAATTCTGGCGCATGGACGCGAATCACCGCGAGGTCTGTATCAGGGTCATCTCCTACCAGTTCGGCTTCAAACTGCCGGCCATCCGCAAACTTTACTTTTATCTCTTCAGCACCGCCAGCTACATGGCTGTTCGTCAGGATAAAACCGTCCGGCGTAAACACAAATCCTGAACCACTACCTCCCTGTCGCCACCATTTACCCGATTTAACCGAAATACTTACAACAGAAGGGCCGGCGCGTTCGACAGCCGCTGTAACTGCATTGGAATATGCGTCCAGCAATTCATCATCTGTTGCAAAATGGGCAGGGTAGCCGTTCAGTTCACTGGATTCAGATATGCCGCTCGATACAAGTCTACCAATAGAATCTCGCATGTAGAATCAGATTTTCAGATGCACGTGATGTAAGATGGTATCAATCATCACGTTAAAGATGATGGGCGCCTGAAGGATATTCTTCAAGAATAACATCTGGCGTTAAGCCTTTATTAAAAAGGCAAAGCGCACTCAATTCTGATGGACGTAGCCAAAGGGCGTCTGCCAAATATTGCCATAAGCAACGATTTCAGAATCATCTTCATCTGATACGGATTGATCCAGATTTGTTGTGTCCTCATTTTCAAAAGCCTTGCGACTTAGTGAAAACGATCCATGTCCGGAAGCAACGGAGCGCCCCTGCACATCAAGCAATCGCACCTCAACCGTATATCGATTTTCTTGTGCATGAATGAGTCGTGCTACGGCAATCAATTTACCCTCAGTCATGGGTTTCATTGCGTAAAGATTAAATGACTCGTTTACAACAAACCGGTCTTCAATCAGCGTGCCGGCGGCCAATGTTGCGGCATCCAGCATTAGTTTTCCATAAACCGCGCGATCAATAGACCCGGTAGCATCATAATCTTCATGAACCGGATCGTATTTGATCCGGGCTTCTCCAAAGGTGATTGAAATATCTTCAGAAGTGTATCTGCTAGAAGGGGCTTCTGTAAAAAACTTAACCAGTCTGGCTAATTGTTTATCTCCAATCATGGTTTTTAGTATCCAGCAAAGAACCTATCAGGCCTCTACTGTAAGTTGTGATAAAAACACTTGACAGACTAATAAGTGAAAACCATACCAACAGCTCTTCACTGTCAGAATGACATAAATTCATGCGATTCTATAGCATATTGAGTGACAGAATTATTAAAAACGTCACCCTCTAGAAGACAAAATTGGTCAATTACCGTCAAAACGCACACTATAAGCGACATCTACCCAAGGGTAACATCTACGTCGCTTTCCCTTTCTCATGGCTGGCTATCTATCCTTAGATATCTGTCAGTCGGCTTTGATTTAGCTTCAGGTCATTATGCCATCAGGCATATTCAATACGACCCGCAGGCAGCATATCTACCACTCAATTTCTTTACCCAAACAAAGTGATAGATCATGAATGCTGAAAACAACAAATGCTTTCTTACAAAGCGTGAATTGGAAGTTCTCTGCAAAATGGCAGATGGCTATTCACAAAAGCAAATCGCTGAAATTCTGTTTGTTAGCCCTAATACGATAAACAGTCATACACAGCATATTTACGAGAAACTGAATGTCCACACCGGCACCCATGCCGTTTCAGTTGCGCTACGCACGAAGTTAATCGATTAAGTAAAGCCTGGGTTTGGCGCTGTTTGCACTACATTTGCTGTTCAGCGTAACTTGCTCAGCGATACCTACACTTTGCAAGTTTTGAACTGTACAACTCAAGTGTAAATGGCGCCAAACCAACCTTTTTCAGGATAAGTATTTTCATCAGCCAAAGAAATCCTGTAATCAGATGAAATTGCAACGAGCCATTTATATAGCAGACAAACCCGGCAGTGCATGAGAGCTGAGGATCAGTGATCAAATAACGGTCTTTTTAAAAAATTGTGCGTTTAAAAAGCCCCTGAGCACTATGTTTAGTCTCAGGGGCTTTGGGTTTTGATCCCGTACTTGGGTTTTGACAGATCTGTACATAAATGCAAAAAAACATACCTCATCATTTACTACAGTTTATAACCGGGCAGTTCGTAACCCGGCAGTGCCTTTACTTTTTGATCGCTTTAGCAAGTGCGGGTTGTGGAGACACTGGGGAGACTACTTTTCAGTTACGCGTAGGTGCATCTGAGGTAAAAATTACGCCGGCGCTCGGTGAAACGTATCTGGACTACAACGGCAACAATCGATGGGAAGAAGACGAACCGTTTGATGACCGAAATGGCAATAAAGTGTTTGATCCTTTATGGATCGCCAACGACGTACGCCGGGCTGCCCTTGAAATACATGATGATCTGTACGTAAATGCGGTTGTGTTCGAATTTGATGGTAAACGGATCGGTATGTTTGGGCTAGATTCTTTTGGCCATAGTTTTACCGAACTTGAGTTGATCAGGCAACATCGGGACTACCCTGGACTAGGATTGGACCTCGTCATCATGGGCTCTTCCCACACCCATGAAGGTCCAGACACAATTGGCCTTTATGGCCCATCCCTGCTGGAATCTGGCGTAAACCCGGCCTACATGGAATACGTCCGTGATCAGGTGATAGAGGCATTGGTGAATGCTGTAGCCAGTCTCAGGCCGGCTTCTATGGAGACAGCCATGATCCACACCGGACTGGATACATATCAAATCGACCAACGAGATCCGGTCATTGTGGATGACCTACTTTCGGTGATTCGCTTCAGATCAACAGAATTTGATCAAGTATTTGCAACGGTCATTAACTGGGCCAGCCACCCTGAACAAGTAATTAATGGCAGCTCCATCAGTGCTGATTTTGTAGGCGCATGGCGTAAAGCACAGAAAGAAACACATCCGCGGTCTATCCCAATCTTTTTCCAGGGTGCCCTTGGCGGACAGATTGGCTCCAACAATATCTCTTTTACGTATCAGGACGCTCTCTTTGCAGCCTGTAATGACTGCTCTTACGAAAAAGCTGATGCACTGGGCAACATCTTGAGTGAACTGACCGAATCAGCCATGGAAAAAGGTGAGATGGTTGACAATCCAGCCATCACCTATAAACAAGCCTCTATATTACTCCCTCTGGATAACAACGGATTTCAGTCCATATTTAACGCCGGCACCATTAAAAGAGAAGTTTTTGATAAAGATGGTGCCCCCCTTGCCAGAGACATCACGCCTGGAGAAAAGGATGTATACCTGAAGAGTGAAATGGTTTACCTGCGCATAGGAGACGTTTCCATGCTTTCCGTGCCCGGTGAATTACATCCTGAACTCGCGATCGGCGGATACGATGGCAGCGCTACACCAGGCGGAATAGACGCCCTCTGGTCTGCCAACAATACAGGCATTGAAAATCTGCAAAATGCACCAAGGCCGCCATATTTAAGAGATTTAATGGACACCAGGGTTACCATGATCCTTGGTGTCACACAAGATTTCACAGGCTACATTATCCCTCCCTTTAATTTCGATCTACACCCGGAAACGCCCTATGTAAATTCCCACGACTGGGATCATCATTACGAAGAAACCAATGCTCTCGGGCCTCGCGTTGCAGAAGTGATACAAAAAACTGCCATCGAATTGATAGAAAAGTAGATCGAAAAATCCCATCATGGGGGCCCTTCCATTCTGCTTGCTATTTTCAACCCACCTTCCTAATTCCTATCTTAGGCACAGCATATCGAACACCCAACAAGGAACTTCCAATAATGAAGGATGCCTGATATCGGCAACTTCATCATTCAAGATTCCTTGTTGGGTGTTCGATATTCCCTCCCTCCGCTTCTATTAGCACGTTTAATAAACCTACCAAAAGCATGAGTATGTCTGATCAGCAGACGATGTTTATATTTCCTGGCCAGGGATCGCAGTATGTTGGCATGGGTAGCGATATCTATGAAGCATTTGCGCCGGCACGTGAGATCTATCACCAGGCAAACGATATCTTAGGATTTGACATCCAAAAACTGTCGTTCGAAGGGCCGGCAGAACAGCTCGACAAAACACGTTTTACCCAACCGGCACTCCTCACCCATAGCATAGCGTGCCTGGAAGCGTTTAAATCAGTCACTGACGGACACATACAACCTAAAGCTGTTGCTGGACACAGTCTGGGCGAATACTCTGCGCTTGTAGCAGCGGGTGTGCTCAGCTTTGAAACCGCTTTACGCCTGGTACAGCGCCGCGGGGAGCTAATGGGCACCTTCGGCCGTGGCAAAATGATGGCATTCAGGGCCGACCTTGAAACAGTTCGTCCTTTTGCAGACAACTTTTATTGTGGTATTGGCGGCTGTAATCTCCCTGAGCAAACAGTCGTTGGAGGCACAGAAGAAGACCTGGCAGCACTTGCCGAATTCGCTTCTTCAGAAGGCCATCGCGGCATTCCATTAAATACCGAGGGCGCCTTCCACACCTACCTCATGGTAACAGCTGCAGAAGCCTTTCGGCCTGCCCTGGATGCTGCTACATTCAACACAGCGAACTGCAAAATACTCTCAAATTATACCGGAGATTATCATAAAGACAGCGCTGAATCCATTAAATCAGCGTTGTTCTTCCAGTTATTCAACCCGGTAAAATGGATCTGGAGCGTTGAGCGATCCATCAATGACGGCATTGACTTCATTGTTGAATTTGGTGGTGGCATTGGCAAGGGAGAGGGGCCGGCTGAAAAAAGACCCAACCTGCAAAGCATCACAAAACGCGCATACAAGGGCCTCGATAAAGAAGGGCAGTATTATCCTGTAATCAATCTTGGTTCGCTCGAAAAAACCACGGCTGCTATTCTGGAATCTGTATAGGCGTTGCCTTTATTTAAGAAAATCATTTACAGAACATAAAGAGCGAAAAGAGACGTCAAGAAATTGGCATGAGGTACTCTTTTCGCTCTTTTCTGTATGGGCCTAAAAGAAAACATATAGATAATTGGGGCAGAAAGATATCAATATTGACGCTTTTTCTCCCATGCATGCAAACGAATCGCTCGTATATTTCATGACATATCCGATACACGTTGCGTCGGCTTACACCAAGCAGTTAAAAAGAAGTATGCAGAAAGATAATTGATCTGTCAGCCTAACGCAGAATCTGTCATGATCAATAGAGTAAGTCGTTCATTGGGCCTGCAACCGATTGAGTCAATCACAAAGTCTCAAACCTTTTGTGCTAAAATGAACACTTTTGATGCTTAATCTCACTGCTCAGTAGTTCTTTTTGAACCCCCATATTTTAGCCCCTAGGCCTCCCGTCTTCCCCGTATCTACCCCGTCTGTAAGCAATATGCTATATAGACATATACTTGCCAGTTGCTAAAATTTTTTCGGTATGGCTATTCAGCAAAAAGGGAATTCAAGTCCTGCTTTTCGATATTTCGTCTTTATTTTGTGCCTTTGTATTTTCCTGTTCGTGTTTTTGGTAACACGACTGCTTTCCGGAGTCGATACATCGGTGTATAATACTTCCTTTGAAAAACCATCTTACCACGTTGAGGTATCGCCCCCTATTCCACTGGAAGAAACCCACGCCTATTCAACACGCCATTCAGTTCCGTCGAAGCTATATACCACGTCAGGCAAAATTCCAAACCTCCCTATGTATGCGGTAGATATACAACGTATTCCTTCGCCGTCGAGATAAGCAATCCGCAGGGTTGAATCGAGGCCCCCGCATACTTTTGCATTTACCCCCCCAAACACTTGTGCATTTTTCCCCCCTTGCACCAGGGAATCATCACCGCCAATTACCGTAGCGTAGTCCCCGCCTATCACCAATGCCTTGTCTCCACCTACCACAGTAGCGCCATAGCCGCCCCTTACTGTTGATTTGTATCCGCCTACAACCGTTGAAAGCGTACCCGCAGCTACCGTCGATTTATATCCTCCTACAACAGTACAAGAATGCCCTGCGGCAACTTCAGCGTGATCACTCCCCGCAACGGTTGCCTTATTCCCAACAACTACCTTGGCACCTTTCCCGCCAGATATGATGCTACGATTCCCCCCTTCAATCCTGGCGTGCCGGCCTCCAACCAACGTATTCTGATCGCCTCCTTTTATTTCTGCGCGCCCAGCTCCTACAACAAGCGTATGTGATCCTGCAGAAATTGATGTCCCTTCTTTACCAATCACCATATACTTCAGCCGCCCCTGTTCCCCGAGATATTCACATCTGACATTCTTGGTGTGAATCAATTCAACAAACGCCAGGGCGCTCGAACGGTTACCACAAAACAAGGCAACACCCCAGGGACACTTTACAATCTCGTTCTCTAATCGCACAATTTCGTTGGATCCCAGAACAACCCACTGCGAAGCGGCTGGCATCAACTGTGTTTCGGTAGGATTACGTTCTAACAACGCCGGCAAGCCATTCAGCGCCGGTTCTTGTAAATAGCCTAAAATTCCACCGCCATGCTCATCAGGACTCGGGTCCCAATCAGGCACCTCAACACGACCGCTGACGGGCCATTCAGTTGAGTGAGTGACGGGCTGGTTATCCCAATTGCTTAATAAATAGTATTTATAGTTCATCTCCCACTTGCGTCATCGGGCAAAAAAACAGCATGGGAGGCTGACACTCGGTTTGCTTATTCTCAAAGCCGAGTCAATGTGGGTCTACAAAGATTATTCTACCAGCAAAGATAAAAGGTGTGTACGGAGGAGTATTCTTGAGGAATCAGGAGGTGTGTTATAAATAGTCCGATTTCAACGTCAGAACAGCACAATCAATTCCTGGTTTGCCGGATTGAATTATAGAACGTAATAATTTAAAATTTACGAACACAGGACTTTTGGATAATATAAGTGTGTGCTTAATCACCTAAGGCAACTACCTTACACGGCGCACCAATAGAAATTCAGTGCTGTATTTTTTAGCCTGTTCTTTTGCTGCGCTTATTTTTTTAGCGCATCGCGCAATACCTGAGCAGGATGTAACGCTTCTCTTCCAGTACCATCTTTGATCTGGTGCCGGCAACTAAACCCGGCTGCAACCAGGACGGTGTCGGCTTTTTCTTTTCTGACAGCGGGAAGCAACCGCCTTTCAGCCATTTTCAGAGAAATATCATAATGCTCCTCTTCATAGCCAAAGGAACCAGCCATACCACAGCAGCCGGAATCAACCTCCTCAACGGCATACCCATCAGGCAAAGACAATATCGCTTTGCTGGGTACAGTACCAACAAGTGCTTTTTGATGGCAATGACCATGCAACAGCAACCGCCGCTCTGTTTCCTCAAAATCCAAATTGAGCTTATTCTCCTCAGCAAGCCCGGCGATGAATTCTTCAAACATCACCGCATGTGCAGCAACCAGTTTGGCGTCTTCATTTTCTGGCAGTAAGTGCAGGTATTCATCTTTTAGTGAAAGCAAACAGCTGGGCTCCAATCCAATGATCGGGATGCCTTCTTTTGCATAAGGGGCAAGTTTAGCCACAGTGTCTTTTGCTGCTGCACGCGCTTGTTGGACGAGCCCTTTGGAAATCATTGGCCGGCCACAGCATCGGTGTCCGGGCAAAATAACCTGAAAGCCGGCGGCTTCAAGCACTTCAGTTGCTGCTATTGCTACTTCGGGGCTGTTGTAGGTGTTGAACGTATCATTAAACAACACCACTTTATTGGCAGCCAGATTTTGACCAGCACGTTTAGCGAACCAACGATTGAATGAGGTGCGGGCAAACGCCGGCAGGGTTCGTTTTCGGCTTATGCCGATTGCTTTCTCCATCATCCAGCGAACGGGGCCGCGCTTGATCATAAAGTTGGCCATAGGAGCCATCCAGCCACTTGTCATTGCTGTCAAGCTGGAAATATTACCAAACAGCCTGGTCCTTAGCGGCGTACCGTTTGCGTCGTGGTATTGCGCAAGAAACTCAAACTTTATCTTGGCCATATCCACAGATGAAGGACACTCAGCCTTGCAAGCTTTGCATTCGATGCACAAGTCCATCACCTCATACATGCGCTTGCTGGTTAGCTCTTTATTCGGCAGATTCCCCGACAATGCGGCACGCAAAGCATTGGCTCTACCCCGCGTACTGTGCTCTTCTTCACGGGTCGCCATGAAGCTCGGGCACATGGTGCCTGTGGTCGTCTTGCGGCAGATGCCGGCGCCATTACACATTTCTACCGCACGATGAAATCCTTTATCCTCCTTGAAATCGATGTGATCCTGGAGCGGCATAATTGCATAATCCGATCCATACCGAAGCTGCTCGGTCATCGGGCCGGCGTCTACTACATTGCCTGGATTCAGAATACCCTTGGGGTCGAAAATATCCTTGGCCTGCTTATACAGTCCATACAATTCAGGACCAAAAAACTGCTGATTAAATCCACTCCGTGCCCGGCCATCCCCGTGCTCACTCGATAGCGATCCACCATATCCTTTTAGTAAATCTACAGAAAAAGAAGTGATCTCGGGTAATTTGGCTACTTCAGAAGCTTCCTTTGTGTTGACCAATGGACGGATATGTACACAGCCGGCGCTGGCGTGGGCGTAATAGGCTACGTCAGTTCCACGGTCGTTGCAGAACTGCTCTACCTTGGTCACATACTCAGCCAAATGCTCAACGGGTACCGCCGCATCTTCAATAAAAGGTATCGGTTTGTGATCTCCTTTAATGCTCATCAGTAGACCGAGCCCTACCTTCCGCACTTTCCAGACCTTTGCCTGATGGTCTGCATCAAATGCTGAGACCACGGCCGTACTATTTACGCCTTGTTTTTTGAGATGTAGCTTGAGCTTGTCAACCTTGGATTTAAGTTCACTATCAGATTCTCCATAAAACTCCGTCATCAACACACAATTGGGCTCACCTTCGATAAAGGAATCCAGCAAGCGTGCATAATCTGGCACCTCCCGGCAAAGCGTAAGTCCCAGGTTATCCAATAACTCAACTGCAGAAGGATCAACCTCCAAAATAACAGGCACGGCCTGCAGTGCTTCAAACAGGTTTTCAAAATGAACAATGGCGAGGGCTGTTTTTGTGGGCTTGCGCACAATGTTCAGCTTCATGCCGGTCATTACAGCAAATGTCCCTTCTGCTCCAGATACAATTTTAGCCAAATTGAAGCGGTCATCTCTTTGCGGATATTTGAAAGAAACACCCCCATCAATCAGCCGGTCCAGATTGTATCCGCCACACCGACGCCAGTGACGGGGCGTTCCTTGCCGGATGATATCGGCATTGCCAGGATCAGCCACCATGCCGGCGATCTGGGTATAAATCTGCCCTTCGAGACCACTGCGCGCTTGTAGTTTTTTCAGCTCATCGTCCGAGACAGGGCCTAAATGCGCCTTTGTCCCATCGCTGAGGATCACATCCATATCCATCACGTGATCAGTAGTCATCCCATACATAATGGAATGGCTACCCGTTGAATTATTGGACACAATCCCCCCCATGGCAGCACGGTTGCTACTTGCCGGATCCGGGCCAAACTGCAAATCATACGGCTGAAGATGGAGATTCAGCTCATCCAGCACAATACCTGGTTGTACCTGGACCCATTGTTCTTCCTCATTTACCTCAACAATTTTATTGAGATACCTGGAAAAATCGATGACTACCGCTTCATTCACAGCCTGCCCGGCAAGGCTGCTGCCGGCTGTTCGTGGCAGCAGTGGAATCTCGTACTTTGCCGCCAATTCCACAGCTGCATGCACGTGCTCATCGTGCTCTGGTATCAAGACACCATGCGGCATTACCTGATAAATACTGGCATCCGTACTGTACAAGACTTTGCTATAGGTATCTGTACGCAACGCACCGTTAACACGCTTGCGAAGTTCGCCAAGAAAGTCAGGAAGGGCAGAAGGAGGGGTGGCCATGGTTGAGTGTTGGGTTTCGAGTGCCGAATTTCGAGTCTTGGGAGGGGTTAGCGGTTGAGGACTCTTGCCAGGGCTGCGAGTAAGCGGTCTACATTGTCCGGGCGGCTGTTGTAGCCCATCAAACCCACACGCCAAACCTGGCCGGCAAGCTGGCCTAGTCCGCCGGCTATTTCGATATTTTGCTCCAAAAGCAATGTTTTTGCAACCGCTTTTGAATCGACGCCTTCAGGCACGCGCACTGTGGTTAGACTTGGTAACCGGATCTCATGATCAACATGGCAAGACAAACCAATATCAGCCAAGCCGGCCCAGAAACGCTCTGCATTCTGCTGATGACGGGCCCAACGTGTTTCAAGACTTTCCTCACAAATTAGACGGAGTGCTTCCCGAAAGCCATAATTCATATTGATTGGCGCTGTATGATGATAGGTACGGGTACTCCCCCAATACTTCGACACAAGCGACATATCCAGGTACCAGTTTGGTACTTTGGTTTTTCGATTCTGGAGTTTTTCTACTGCACGTGCACTCAGCGTGAAAGGCGACAACCCGGGAGGGCAACTCAAACATTTTTGTGTGCCACTGTATGCAGCATCAACGCCCCACTCATCCAGAAACAGCGGCACTCCGCCCAGGCTGGTTACCGAATCGATGAGCAATAAACAGTTAAACTCTTCGCATAATGCAGCAACGCCTTCGAGCGGCTGACGGGCACCTGTAGAAGTCTCAGCATGAACCAGCATCAATACAGCAGGCCGATGGGCTTCCATGCCAGCGCGTATTTCGTCTAGATCAAAAGCCTGGCCCCATGGCTTTTCCATCCTGTGTATTTCAGCGCCATACCGGCCGGCCATATCACAAAGGCGTTCGCCGAAGTAACCGTTACAACCGATCAGCACGCTTTCGCCTGGTTCTACTGTGTTTGCAACAGTAGCCTCCATCGCCGCACTGCCTGTACCACTCACAGGAATAGTTAGCTGGTTTTCAGTCTGCCATACATAGCGCAACATTTCCTGCACTTCGTTCATGATCTCGATGAACTCAGGATCGAGATGACCAACCTGGCGCATGCTTAATGCTTGTAATACGCGGGGATGTGCGTTAGATGGACCAGGGCCAAGGAGAAGTCTGGGTGACACTTCCAACTGACCTGTCTCGATGCGGTGTTTTTCGTTTACTACGGGTAGAGGGCTCATAAAAGCAGCTATATTCCATGTTCTTGTGAAGGAGCCCTAAGTTAGGACACAACAAGGAATTCTGCTTGGGAGATTTGAACAAAAAAAGGCTGTGCATTTTTGCACAGCCTTTTTTTGAGTTTCGGGCTCAAGGTTATTGAGTGGCCAACGCCCTTTTTTACCTTTTACTTTTAAATTTCTTCACCCTGCTCGCCTTTGTCTTTGCGGGCATACCATGTGCCGGCGAGTACGATAGCACCGATTGCAAGAACGATAAATAGATTATCGAAGGCCAGACCCGTAAATACTCCCAAACCAAAAGAGAGATAGCTGTTTGCAAAGATTCTTTTGAATCTTGATTTCCAGGGATTTTCTGTAGTTGACATGAGCAGGTCCGGTTGATGATTATCCATGTTGAGTGCATACGACAAAGACGAGGCGCGGGTTACAGACGGTTTACCACAGATCGTTATTAACTTTCTCCACCCCCTGCTGATCGCTGCTAAAACAGCAAAATTAGAGGATATCCTCTATTCAAAGATCCAACTCCAGTAATTCACGATTCCCAAAAAAAACTACTTCTGCATGTTTTCACACCGTTCTGCGCAGGTATAGACAACACACCGATGTCTTAGCAGCATCCAATCCACTTCCAATGGACGCCGGCCAACACCATGTAAACGGGACTGCACCCATTCATAGCAGGTCGTGAAACTGGTTTTGATCGCCTTTTCCAAGTCCATTCTCCCACAATATCCTAGATCAGAATTGGAATTTTATTATGAAAAAACACTATCCATACTGGACCTACGCATTATCGATGGTCATCATGCTACTGTTTACTCAAAACAACAGCTTGGCTCAGCAGGTTGAGCCTGTTATCCGACACGTAGTACCAACATCATCACCAGTCTCCAATAAATATCAAAAGGCTGCGCGCTATTACGACCCGGGGGAAGCCGGCGAAGATCAGGCTTTGGGTGTACCCTCGGCATTGTTTGATGTCGACAACATAAGCTGGGCCTCATTCCGCGATGCAACGTCCAGCGCGTTCAGCGAACATTTTGCGGAGATGAAAGATGACAACTTGATGCTTGACATCGAGGTAGATGTCGCCGGCCGATCAACAGAGGTTGCAGCGGTCTGGCAAAAGAATTTTGATAATAGAGGCTGGGCAGAGCTACGCAATCTGACAAGTGATGAATTCAGCAACGAATGGAATTCCTTTCGAGATAAAGGGTATCGCATCATTGACCAGGAATCATACGTCATTGGGAGTACGCGTTATTACGCCGGCGTTTGGGTCGAAAATACAGAAGGCCTGGCCTGGGCTTCTTATCGCAACGCGACGAGCGCAGAGTTCTCAGACAATTTCCAACGATACAAGGACCTCGGCTACATTATCGTAGATATCGAAGCGTATCCTTTTGACAACGGAAATGAGCTCAGATATGCAGCCGTTTGGGTAGAAAACACAGAAAACCTGGGCTGGGTGGAGCTTCGCGACATGACCGATGCGCAGATGTCGGAAAATTTCAAAAAATACCAGGACACACACCGCATGATTGATATTGAATCGTATGCATTTGATGGTGTCCAATATTATGCCGGCATTTGGGTCGAAAACAAGAACAATCGCGGCTGGCTCGAAAACCGCGATATGACAGAGTCAGCGTACCGCAATCGTTGGTACCGATATCGCGACCTCGGCTACCGCCTCATCAATTTCGAAAAGTACGAAACCACAGATGGAGAATTCAACTACGCCGGCATCTGGCGGCAAAACAACGACCGGCGAGACTGGCCGCTTAAGAAAGATGTTGACAATCGCGTAGTGACAGAACAAGGGGCATTTGATGTCCCGGGAGTTGGTGTTGCCATTTCTCTCGGTGGAGAAATACAATACATGCGAGGATTCGGATTTTCTGATGTGGCGGATGATGTCTGGTATTCTTCCCGCTCCGTAAACAGACTGGCATCCATCAGTAAAGCTGTCGGGGGCGTGCTGGCACTGAGATTACAAGAACAGGGCCTTATAGACATAGATAATGAAACGCGCGACTATGCACCTTCATTGCCTGCCACCCAATCACACACCATTAGAGAGTTACTCTCCAACCGAGGTGGCGTGGGGCATTACCCGGAACTGGGATCCACCAACGCATCTTACAACAATGCATTGGAAGGTGTACAGTTTTTCATCAACGAACCGTTGGTATATGCACCGGGTACTGGCTGTAAATACACCACCCATGGATCCTCTTTGCCAGCAACCGCTTACGAAGCCGTTACGGGCAAAACGATCTTTGAAATTGTAGAAGATGAGCTCACAGATCCGCTAGGCCTACCTACTTTACGCGCAGAAGATAGAGACGAAGCTACAATCGATTGGGCAGCTGTTTACAATACAGATAATTCAGAAAATGAATCCCCTGCACCCATTGATTGGAAAACGCTTGGCGGCGGCATGGTGGCTTCTCCTTACGATCTTTTACGATTTGGTGTTAACCTTATCGAAGGAGAAATTTTATCAGAAGAAAGTCTTACAGATTTATGGTCCGTTCCATCTCCTAACTGTAGTTCGTATGCGTTGGGCTGGAATGTAGACACAGATCAATCAGCCGTGGTATACCACAAAGACGGTAACCAGGCTGGCGCCCGCACCTATATCAGAATTTATCCTGAGATCGAAGCGGTTATAGTGGTTATGTTCAATCGGGATGGTGGTGGACATAGTCCAATAAAGGTTGGCAATGATATAGGGACGATGCTGCTGGATACCTATTTCACCGCAACATCAAATGAAATTGAAGCACCAACAACCGACTTCACCTTACAGCCAGCTTATCCAAACCCTTTTCGACAAGAGACAACACTTACTCTGGGATTACCAGAAGCTACTACGGTACAAATATCTGTGTATGACTTGCTGGGGCGGCGTGTGGCCCTGCTAAAAGAAGGACATGTTCAGGCCGGGACCCATACAATTACCTGGGATGGGAAAAATGACGCCGGCGCATCTCAGGCGGCCGGCGTTTATCTCATTCAGATGAATACCGAGTCTTCGCAAATTTCGAGACGTGTGGTATTGACGCATTAATGCCAAAGAGAGAGGCGTCTCTTTTCATATCAGCAAAAAAGCACGTGGCCGGAAAGGTGCCACGTGCTTTTTGCATTTTGCCTTAGCTCAACTTTATCCATTTTGCATACCCTTTTGTATAAACTTTTGCGCAGGGATATCCCGGCAAATGCGCGGCGTTGTGCGGGGGCCTTTACCCAAAAATGGGTAGTTAAACGTTTAAACAGATGGCCTGTGTCCGGAAAATCAGAATCTGCTAAAAACTTGTTATTGCGGGCATTTGATTAAGAATTGACGCCAAAGTAGTACCCATTACTTCCTTTTTTAATACGCAGGCAGCAGTGCTTTTAGTTAAATTGTGCGTAATCTATGCAGGCAACGCTTCTTCCCGTTCATGAAGTCTTGCTTTCCAAATGCAAGTGAAACACACTTGGGTAAGAGATCTACTCAACACAAAAATTGCATTATGGTGGATCAACGCACACTGGTTACACAGACACTTATCACGTCGTCCGAAGAAAGCGCACGGACCATCGATGTGCTACTGCCTTTGGTATACGACGAATTACGATCGATGGCACAACGCCATCTCCACAAAGAACGTGCACGTACACTCAAAACTACGGCACTTGTCCATGAAGCTTATCTTCGACTGGTAGACGAGGATCAGATTTCATCCAAGGGCCGGCCCTATTTTTTTGCTGCTGCTGCCCGGGCTATGCGCCGTATTCTCATTGATCGGGCACGAAAAAGGAAATCGCAAAAAAGAGGCGCGGGTGAAGCCCATGTGCTTCTTGATGATGTGCAGATCAAGGTTGATGCTTTTGCCGGAGACCTGCTTGATCTGGACGATGCCCTGAATGAACTCGCAAAGCGCAATCAAAGACAAAGCCACGTAGTGGAATGCCGCTATTTCGGCGGAATGACAATAGAAGAAACAGCTGCCGCATTAAATATATCTGTCCGATCAGTACATAACGACTGGGCTTTTGCACGCGCGTGGCTGCTCAACCGGCTGGACGAAAAAGACTTTGACGAAAAAGACTTTGACGAAAAAAACCTTGCAGATTCTGACGGCATTTGACGCAGGTATAGATAAGCTCTAAGCTCAACGTTGTCCATTCGGACAACCTTCCAAATGATGAATGTCCAATTGCAAAGGCTTGTCAGCTGATCCATGTCTGATTGCTTATCCAGCATATGGAAAAATAAAGGCGGAATCGTTTGCCAAATGTGAAGGCAATCTCAAAACAATTGGAAATTCCAAATTTTACATTTTCAATTTTAAATTCAAGACTTTATCCGAATAGATAAAGTCCACCTTACGACTTACCCAAACAGGTCCAGGTTTTGAGCACATTTCTGCATCCATCTGAACCCAACGAGCGCTGGCAAACAGTAGAGCGGCTATTCATGGCTGCGCTGGACTATCCTGCCGATCAACACGACACCCTGCTAAAAGAAGCTTGCCAACACGATCTGGAGTTATTCAATGAAGTAAATGCACTGTTAAAGGCGCATGCTAAAACAGATGGTTTACTCGACGCATTTGCAGCAGAGCAGGCCGCTGACCTATTAAAAGATTTGGATGAGATGCCCCAGCAGATTGGCCCATATGCCATCCTGGGTGAACTCGGCGAAGGCGGGATGGGGCGTGTTTTCCACGCAAAGCGTGATGATGGACAATTCGAACAATTTGTTGCGATAAAAGTCCTTCGCCCCGGCCTCGCAACCAGCTCAATTATTCGACGCTTCCTCCACGAACGTCAGATTCTGGCCAAGCTTCAACATCCCCATATCGCCAGACTCCTGGACGGCGGTATTGACGAACATGGACATCCCTTTTTCGCGATGGATCATGTGGATGGGCTGCCAATCACTGCATATTGCAACACCCATCAATTCAGCATAAAGCAACGTATTCAACTGTTTTTAGATGTTTGTGATGCGGTACAATATGCACACCGTAATCTTGTAGTCCACAGTGATCTGAAACCGGGAAATATACTCGTCAACACAGCCGGCGATGTTAAATTGCTCGATTTTGGTATCTCCAGAATACTTGATAATAGTCAGGAGAAGGAGAAAACCATTACAGCAATGACAGCCCTAACACCGGAGTACGCCTCCCCCGAGCAAATCAATGGAAAATCAGTTACTACTGCGGTCGACGTATACACGCTGGGTATTATCTTGCATGAACTTTTAACAGGATACCGCCCTTACACATTTGAATCCCGCTCGCTGGAAAACATCGTCCAAAAGGTTTGTAAAGATGATCATCCGGGAATGAGCACCTTGTTCGATCAGTTGGCCGAAGAGAAACAGAGAATCGTTGCAAATGACCGTAAAACAGACCTTAATGCACTTAGGAAGACGTTCCAGGGCGATCTGAATGCCATTACCGGTAAAGCGCTGCAAAAAGAGCCAGAAGATAGATATGTGAGTGTTGAAGCACTCGCTCAGGATTTAAACAGATACCTGACAAGCCAGCCCGTTTATGCTCAAAAAGACAGCTGGTGGTACCGGGCAAAAAAATACGCAAACCGACAAAAAGCCGGCCTTGCAATTTTTGCCGTGATCCTTTCATCCATCGGCTTTCAGCTTGTATCACAAAAATTTCAGGCTGATCAAATTGTAGCAGAACGCGATATTGCCCGACAAGAAGCGATAAAGGCTGAACAAATAGGGCAATATCTAGAAAGTATATTTGCTACTTCTAATCCTGACGTAAATCGTGGTAAAGATGTAACCGCAAGGGAGTTGCTTGATGCCGGCTCTGCGCGCATCGAAAATGAGCTGGCAAATCAACCCCAAGCCCAGGCGCATATGCAAAAAATCCTGGGCAGAGTGTATGGGCAGTTGCAACTAAACGATGAATCAGAGACGCTGCTTCGAAAATCCCTGACCCAACACCAGCAGCTTTATGGACGCAGAGATTCGTTGGTAGCATTGGCCCATTATGACCTGGCGTATACCCTACAGAAATCATTAAGTAAAGCTACTGAAGCCATAGAACACTACAGCAAAGCCCTCGACATTCAGCAAGAAATCCATGGCCGGCAGCACCCAAAAACACTAAACGCGCGCATTGCCCTGAGCCTTTTGTCCCACCGGCTCCCGCTTTCAGAACGCCCCGATTCATTAATCAATACAACGCTTGCCATGCTGGTCAACGATACAACGTTGATTTCGCATCTGCCGGCGGAGAAGCAATTACAGGTGGCAACGCTCTTCCTGTATAACTCAGCATCAGACAAAACAGAGTACATTTGCAAGAACCTTATTGCTACCCTGGATTCGACGAATACGGAAAACCAATTTTGGCTCATCCAGTCGCACAAGACGCTGGGCGATTTGTACATGTTTAGAAATAACGACACTGCTACAGCGCACCATTTCAAACAGGCCTTATCCCTGAATACAAAGCTGAATGGTGCTACACATCCCGCCAATCTAAATACTAAAGCATACATTGCAACGGCACTTGGCAGGCTTAAAAAATTGGATGAGGCCATTCAGCTCCAACTTGAGGTTCTGCATGATATAAAACGTATCCAGGGAGATGACAGCGAGAAAGCTGGAGAAGCGTCGATGTTAACGGGGCGTATTTATTACTGGAACAATGAGTATAAAAAAAGCATCGCCTATTATCGTGATGCGCTCGCCATTTATCAAAAAACCGGCGAGAACAACCGTATCATCCCGTTAATCCTCAAAGAGGTTAGTTATTCGTTAACCTATACAGATCAATTAGCGGAAAGCGAAAAAGTATTGAGAGAAGCTTCTGTTTTAAGTGAACAAGCATATGGGGCGAGCAATCAGCAGACCGTCCAGATAAACCTGGAACTGGGCAAGATCCTTATTCGACGAGACAAGGCCATCGAGGGTGTACCCTTGGCACAAGAAGCGCTGAAACAACGTCAGGCCCTCTTTCCACCTGAACACAGATATGTAGGTGAAGCACATTTGGTAGTAGGCGGCGGCTTGACCAAGCTCTCGAGATTTGAGGAAGCTGAAACACACCTGCTACAAAGTCAAAAAATATTTAAAGCGATCAAATCTCCCGACACTTCCTGGCAAGAAGCCGCACAAGAAACATTAAACACCCTCTACACCGCCTGGGAAAAACCCGAACGAATAAGTCCATAACCCCCACCAAAACCCTTTTAACTTTTAGCTTTTAACTTTTAGCTTTTAGCTTTTAGCTTAAAAACCTCCATCTTCTCCCCAGCCTGAAGCACCCTGCACCTTTGCTCCAACCGCTCACACGTATTAATAAACACACCCGTTGAGGCTGTATTAAATTCAAACATCTCGTAATGGCAGGGAATCACACAGCCGGCGCCGATCTCCTTGCCTAGCCTGGCGGCTTCTTCGCAATCCAGGTTGCCAGCGACACGCCGCTCGGGCTTGTTGCCATTAATAGGCAGCAACGCTACATCCACCTGCCATTTCTTCAGCCAATCTACCATGCCGTCAAACCAGAGCGTGTCGCCGCTGTGGTAGATGGCGTAATCGCCAAACGTGACAACAAATCCCATGAACTTGTGCCGGCCCTCATCATCGACCGCAAGATCATTGTGCGCGGCGGGAATGCCATGAAAGGTAAAGCCGGCAACGGTGACGGATTCGCCGGCAGTTAAACCAACCGGCCAATCCATTGCGCATTCCAACCTCTTTACAGCAAACGCCCGATTGGCCTCGGGCAGCACAATTTGTAAGTCAGGATTTGCCGCCCGGAGCGGCCCCAGCGTTTCGCCATCCAGGTGATCTGTATGGTTATGGCTCGAGGTGGTTACATCGATAAAATCCAACGCCGCAGGGTCCACAACGCGTTCCGTCATACGTACATGAGGTTTGTCGGTTGTTGCGTATTTGACGGTAAGGGAATCTGAAAGATAGGGATCAAACAAGAGGTGTCGGCCCTGCCACTGAACCAAAAAACCACTCTGTCCCACCCACCAGATCCGACATCCCGGCTGCTCTTTGCAGCGAGCTACATCGTTTAAAAATACGTCGTCTTTTTGCAGGGGTTTGATCATTCGGTTATTCCTTTTATTCGACCTCAGGTTATTCCATTGGCTCTGATTGAGGAGATTCATGAATCTCCCATGTGCCTTGCCTCTGTTCAGAGCGATGGCGTAAAGTTCAAAAAACATCAGACCAAATCCAACTCTCCAACCACTTTGTATGCTACTATTTGGTGATTATCTTGCATACCCACCAAATCAGTATCAAAACAACTATGCTTCTCTTTCAAAGGATGTCTGTACCTGACGTTATTACATTTAAAAATATATTTCTCGCACTGGCACTCTTGTGCTTTGCCGGCGCCTGCTCAAGCACAGAACCAAACCTGATGGAGTTGCCGCCTCCTACATTTGAAGACTCCGAACCAGCTCAAGAGGCAAAAAACAACTTGTACGACGTACTTGTTTTTTCAAAGACAACAGGATTCAGACATAGATCTATTGAAGTGGGTGTAGATGCAGTCAAGAAACTTGGTGCAGTAAATAATTTCAGTGTTGATGCTACGGAAGATGGCGCATGGTTCACCGCCGAAAATCTTCAAAAGTACGAGGTTGTTGTGTTCATGAACACAAACGGCGTGGATGTCCTCGATGCTTCGCAGAAAGCTGCTTTTAAAGCCTATATCCAGCAAGGCGGGAATTATGTGGGGGTTCACAGCGCATCAGCCACAGCATACGAGTGGCCCTGGTACGGACAATTGGTGGGCGCATACTTCGATGATCATCCGCAAATACAAACGGCAGAAGTACTAGTGCTCGATCAACTCCACCCTTCTACGGCACACCTGCCGGCTCGCTGGGAGCGGAATGACGAGTGGTATAATTACCGCACCAACCCGTTCGGGCACGTGCATGTACTGGCCGCCGTCAACGAGAAGTCGTACGAAGGAGGCACAATGGACCACAATCACCCCATTGTTTGGGCACACGAATTTGACGGTGGGAGATCATGGTACACGGGTCTCGGGCATACTGAAGAAGCGTACCAGGATGCCGACTTTCTACAGCATTTACTTGGTGGGATATCTTGGGCCGCCGGCCAGGCGGAAGGAGACGTAGGTGCTTCGTTGGCAAAAAATTACGAGAAGGTTGTGTTGATGGATCAGGTAACTGATCCGATGGAAATTGCCATTGCTGAAGACGGCCGCGTCTTCCTCGCAGAACGCGCCGGCGCGGTTAAAGTATGGCACCCCGAAACCAATCAAACAACCTTGGCCGGCTGGATCCCTGTGTATATGGTGATTGAAGACGGTTTACTGGGTATAACCCTCGACCCCGACTTTATGGACAACGGTTGGATCTACTTGTATTACGCCCCGGAAGATGCCGGCCCGTCTCGCCTGTCCCGGTTCACGCTGACTGGCAATCAAATCGATATGCAGAGCGAGAAGATCTTACTTGAAGTGCCCGTTCAACGCAAAGATTGCTGCCATGCCGGCGGGTCCCTCACGTTTGACGCAACTGGTAATCTCTACCTTTCTACAGGCGACAACACCAATCCTTACGACCGCGAGGGCAGTCCTACAGATGAACGACCCGGACAGGAAAACGCCGATGCACAGGGTTCTTCGGCTAACACAAACGACCTGCGTGGCAAAATCCTTCGGATACACCCCGAAGAGGACGGCACCTACTCCATTCCAGAAGGCAATCTGTTCGCTGGAGATGACCTCCACCGGCCTGAGATTTATACGATGGGACATCGCAATCCTTTTCGCATTTCCGTTGATTCAAAAACAGGCTGGCTGTATTGGGGAGATGTAGGCCACGGTGATCCACCCAATGCGCGTGGTGGATGGGGATGGGATGAGTTTAATCAGGCGCGCGGGCCTGGCTTTTTTGGATGGCCGTACTTCAGTGGCAAAAACCGGCCATGGAATGAATACAACTACACAACGGAAGAAATAGGTGCACCTTACAACGCAGCAGCCCCCATCAACGACTCACCCAACAACACGGGCGCGCGCGAGCTTCCGCCGGCGCAATCTGCCATGATTGAGTATACGTACGGTGCCAGCGAAGAATTTCCTGAGCTTGGCGCAGGCGGTGTTAATCCGATGGCCGGCCCCGTTTTCAGGCACCAGCCGACCTACGGCCCGACTGCGATGCCGGCCTATTTTGAAGGCACGCATATCATCTATGAATGGATGCGAAACTGGGTCATGGAAGTCAAATTTGATGAACAGGGCGACATCCTCAAAATCAGCCCATTTTTAAAAGGCACGGAGTTTATCCGCCCAATGGACATGGAGATTGGTCCGGAAGGTGCGCTTTACGTCATTGAATGGGGCGAGAGTTTCTGGGGGAGTAACCCGGATGCCAAAGTCGTGCGTCTTGAGTATCGCAAAGACATGCCTCCCAAAGTCGCCACCATGCCAACCGTTGTACATCCAACAAAAGTGCATATTGAATCTCCAAAGAACGGCAGCTTCTTTTCCTTTGATTCACCGATAGATTACAGAGTGACCATAACGAACGCAATGGGGCAGCAGGTAAAAAATCAGCCCGTTTCAGTCTCTACCTACACAGGATTTGACACGCACAGCATCATGCTGGAACGGCAATCTGCATTGGCTGGCCAAACCACAATAACAAGGAAATACACGCACATCCCTGACCTGCATTTTACAGACCGCTTTGCCGAAATAAAAGCATGCGTCACCAATAAACAGGGATTTGAGTATTGCGACAAAGTAAAACTCCACCCACACCAGAAAGAAGCGGAGCATATATCGTGGCAAAAAGAGGCCAAACGACAAACGCATGGCTCACATCCTGCGTCTGATCGCTTTGCACAGACGGCGCTCACCACAATGCAGGTGAATGCCGGCAGCGTTTTAGCGTACGATCCCATTGATCTTTCCTCTGTCGAGGCTGTAACGCTGAGGTTCAAGCAGCATCAAGCCGGCAGCATCGTATTGCGCGCCAACAAAGCTGATGGCAAAGTGCTGGGTCGTATTGATCTGGATGCCGCAAATATTGTCACAATCGAAGAAACCACACAAGCCCGAGACGTCGATTTAGCCTTAACACACGACGAAGCCATTCTAGTCCAGGGCCTGAACCGGGAGGTTTACGAGAATTGGTCGGAAGTAGCGATTCCGCTTACTGTTGAAAGCAATGCAAAAACGCTGGTCCTTACCTTTGAAAGCGACTCGGACAAGATGCTGCTTGAGTTGGATTGGATGATGTTTAGATGAGCGGGGAGGAATACCGAACATCCAACAAGGAATTCTGAATTTTGAAGGAAGGCAAATGGATTCCTCAGCTTGACTGGGGATCCATTGTTGTATTGGACCAATCAGGCTCAATCAGCAATAATGTTTAATCGCCGATATGTTGCAATAGGTGATGCAAAAGCTATTTGTACAATGTGCCACTCATTGCCTACTTCTAATGGAAAGTAGCGCCGGTTATCGAGCGTATCAGGTAAAACCTGGCCAGTTACATCGTTGCAGCAGAGCAGCATAACCAGCCCCAACAATAAATACCTCATAGTACTTCTTTTTTTGAATAACGAACATCCAACAAGGAATTCTGAATTTCGAAGTATGTATTTTGGCCCTATCAAGACTCCTTCGAAATTCGAGATTCCTTGTTGGGTGTTCGTTATTCCCACCCTTATCTCACAACAGAGACCACGTGCGACCAGATCACGTGTTCGTACTCAGCCACTACAATGTAGGCGCCGGCTGAAACGGGGATACCGGCATCTGACAAACCGTCCCATTCAACTTCGTATACACCGGGGTGCGAAACGTGCAGCGTCAGTGTGCGCACAAGCCGGCCCAGGCTGTCGTAAATCCGTATGCTCACTTCAGGGGACAACACCTGACCGATCTGGATCTGGATGCGTGTAGACGTAGCGAAGGGATTCGGGTAGTTGCCTTGTATCTGTAACACATCATCGGATGCCGTAGGAAGTACACCCGTTTCTTCCTCCTCTACACCAACCGACACGTCATCTTCTTCCCCTCCTTGAAAACTTGTAAAGGGCGTGATGATGCCGAAGGAAATACTCAACTCAGTCACTTCCTCTCTAATGGCTTTGGCTTCGTCTGTGGATGGCTTGAGACTGTAGTAAGACACCAGTAGCTGCTCAATTTTCTGCTTCGCCCAAACCTTGGTCAGAAATTGATACCGCGTTACGGTTGAGTCTGCGAGATTGAGCGAATACGTATAGTCAACGGGCATCCCAAAGGCAGTCCCGCTGAGGGTAACATTCACGGGCCCTGGCTGCAAGTATCGACCAGAAACAATCATTTGCTGCCCTTTATACAGACTGGGTAGCGGAAAAGGCACAACATCCGTAATGCCGGCCTGATCAAACGACAGGGAGGTATTCAGCAGTACGGGGCTTCGAATGCCCAGATAGAATTCTGTGATGCGGCTCTCCAACTCATCATTTCCAAGAAATGCCGATTGGCCGCCATTGTTTGTGGCCAGCAGTGTTAATAACTGCGTATCAACA
>JBGCEN010000155.1:0-15895 GCA_045106435.1 Rhodothermales bacterium | reverse complement strand
ATTTGGCGGGATATCCCCGCGCAAAAGTTTTTGCTCAACAGGGTGTTAAAAGTGGATAAAGCTGTATTCAGATTATACAACGGAGCAACGCGTCACAGCAGTACTTAAGATTCAGAACAATTTTAAATGCAATTGCCCTGGGAAAACCCTTCAAAATTGGACATTTCTTGATCGGTGTTCGATATTCGAGACTTTGTCTAAATGGACAAAGCCGAGCTAAGGCCGATACATGGCACGCAATAGATTGCCTGAAGGAGGTGTCTGCTTTGTCGTTTTTTGTAAGTCGAATCTTAAAAAGAAAGCTTTTCAGGCTGCTAAAACTTAATATCCCCCTACCTTCCACGTTCGAAAGTTTGTAGTTTTAGCAACCACCATCCACCAACCCTCGAATGGAAAAATGATCAACCGACGCCAATTTTTGCAATCTGCCACAGCATCTCTTGCGCTCTCTACGCTAGGCCCCGGTGCACTAGACTTTGTTCATCGGAAAGAACCCCTGCGGGTTGGTTTAATCGGTACAGGCTGGTATGGCAGTAGCGATTTGTATCGCTTGATTCAGGTGGCACCCGTAGAGGTGGTTTCTCTGTGTGACGTAGACACAAACATGCTGGCGCGTACGGTAGAGATTACGAGCCAGCGTCAAGCATCTGGTAAAAAGCCACGGACGTATTCAGATTACAGGAAGATGTTGGCGGAGAAAGATCTTGATATCGTATTGATTGGGTCTCCTGATCACTGGCATGCCTTGCAGGCGATCGATGCCATCAAAGCCGGCGCGCACGTATATCTGCAAAAGCCAATCAGTGTGGATGTGATGGAAGGGGAGGCCATTCTGGCTGCAGCGCGCAAGTACAATCGCGTGGTACAGATCGGCACGCAGCGCAAAAGTACGCCGCATTTGATTCATGCGAAGAAAAACATTGTGGATACAGGCCTGCTGGGCAAGGTCTCTCATGTGGAGATGTGTTGTTATTACCACATGCGTGCCAACGGAAACCCACCGGTAGAAGCCGTACCGGATTTTCTCGATTATGAAATGTGGACCGGCCCGGCGCCGCTGCGTCCGTATGATGGCATACCCCATCGCAGATGGTGGAGAACAATGAAGGAGTATGGCAATGGCATCACAGGCGATATGTGTGTGCACATGTACGATACCGCGCGTTGGATGCTTGACCTGGGATGGCCGTCCCGAATTTCTTCTACAGGAGGAATTTTTGTGCAAAAAGACGGGAAGTCAAATATTTCTGATACACAAAGTGCAATATTTGAGCATGATGAACTGAATTGTGTTTGGCAACATCGTACTTGGGGTACACCTGCAGATCCAGAGTATCCCTGGAGTCTCAAGCTGTACGGAGAAAAAGGTACGCTATCAGCCAGTACGCAGAAATATGATTTTGTGCCGCAAGGAGAAGGAGAGGCAAAACACATGGATGTGATTCTTGAGCGTGAGGAGTATCCAGAAGATGTAACCGAAAAGGATATTGAGCTGCACGCTGCGCCGGCAACAAGGCATCATATGCTCGACTTCTTGTCTGCCATCGAAAACAATACCCGCCCTGTTGCGGATATCGAGGACGGCCATATTTCAACCGCCTCTTGTATTCTGGCCAATATGTCTATGGAGTTGGGCCGGCCGATGGTATATGACCCGGTAAACCGCATTGTGGTTGGTGACAGCGAAGCAACGCATTTACTTACGCGTCCTTACCGTAAACCCTGGGCGCACCCGTTTCCTGAATCTGTGTAGGTTGCTCTGAGATCTGATGTATAATAGGAACGGTTGAGTGCGTTGCTCAACCGTTCCTATGGACTAACAGAATAAAGATATTGGATTATTCATCTTGATCAGGTGATCTGTTTAAAACACTTCATCCAGGCATTCTTTTAAAGTTTGCGCTTCGCAAAGAGACTTCTCTGTTCATCAAGACATGAGAAAATGTATGAGTCTGTATTTAGGTCTGCCGGCCCCGCATGGTTTCTAGCACATCTTTTAATATTGAAATTGCTCCAGTTAGTTCTGCTTCGTTCAATGAGGCAAATCCCATGCGAATCGCATTCACGGGCGCATCATGTTCATCATGAAATATAGTGTCTGAGATACGCAATCCTTTCTTTTTAGCAGCTGCATGGACCTGGAGGACAGGATAGGCTTCGTCGAACTGAACCCATACGGCAAGCCCTCCTTGAGGCACTTCAAAATCGACAAATTCTCCTAACGCATCTTTCATAAGTTGACAGAAGTGATCGCGGCGTTGATGGTAGATTTTTAGCGATTTCTTTAGATGCCTTCTGATGACTCCATCCTGAAAAAGCAGAGCGATGGCTCTTTCAAGACTGGTATTACCGTGGCAATCGATAAATCTACTGAGGTTGGCAATTTCATCGACCACGTTTTTAGGTGCTACAATAAAACCTGTTCTCAAGCTGGGGGCAATCGTTTTGCTAAATGAACCTACGTAGATAACATTGCCGGCTTGATCAGAGCTCGCAATGGGAAGTATGGGATTGCGGGCGTAATGAAAATCGTAATCATAGTCATCTTCTATAATGGCAAACTGATGCTGCTGGGCGAGCATGAGCAACTCAAGCCGGCGATCTGCACAAAGCGTTACTGTTGTTGGGTGATGATGATGCGGCATCACAAACACCGCTTTGATTTTTTGATGCCGGCAAATTTCGGCAATAGCTTTTACATCGATTCCTTTTTCGTCGAGCGGGACAGTCAACAGCTTGCCGTGCGCCAGTTTGACAATTTTATTGGCTACCTGAAAGCTTACGTTGCCAACCACCACGGCGTCTCCCGGAGTTAATAACACCTGGAAGAGGCTGAAAAAAGCATTTAGGCTGCCTCGCACAAGCATAATGTGATCAGGCGTTGTACGAATACACCTCGTTTCCAATAAGTATTTCGCCACCTCTTGCCTCAGTAAAAGATCTCCCCTGAAATCGGTAGCGTATTTCATCACCTTGTGCGCATACCCGCTTTTCAAAATGCCATTTGATGCGCTGGTCAATTCACTAAGCGGAGCAAGGCGGACATCTGGATAGCCGGTGTCGATGGTGTATTTGTAATCTCCGGGTTTTGAGGGGGTATACGTACCAAGGAAATCGAGATCTCTTTTTAAATCAAAATTACTTTGCTCGAAAAGCCCGGAATGTTCACCTCCATGCAGCGGTTGTAGCGTAAGTACGGGCAGGTGCTCGCTCACATATGCGCCCGAGCTTGGCTTGATTTGTAGCCATCCCTGGGCGGTCAATTCTTCGTAAGCCGTGATGACGGTTCGTCTATTCACGCATAACATCTCTGCCATCTTTCGAGAGCCTGGCAAGTGATGCCCGGCTGAAATCAGCCCGGCGGTGATATTGCGGATAAAACCGTTCGTGATTTGAAGATAAACAGGCGTTCGTAAGGTCCTGTCGATTTCTATCATCCTTTTGTAGGGAAGCAAACCGGATCACCTGTTGTGTATGAACTGGATTAATTAGGTGCTCCGGTTAATCTATAGATTCATCATCACATCGTCAACATGAAAATGAATCTCTTGTACCCAGGAGGACAAAATGAAAAAGATTATATGCCTGTTTGCTACATCACACCGATTCTTCCAAGTCATCGCACTTGTAGGAGCATTAAGTGCAAACGTATTAACAGCGCAGGGCCAGGAAATGTCGCTGGTGAAGCACAGCGAAGTCATTCAGATTGATGGCCGGGTAGACGAGCCTGTATGGGATGGCATTGCACCACTGGAGTCGAAGCAAAAAGTCCCCAATGCCGGCGCACCCCCTACACAGCGCACTGAAATGCGGATTACTTACGACGACGATTTTCTTTACCTGTCTTGCCGCATGTTTGATACTAATCCTGAATTAATCATCGCGAATACAAAAAAACGAGATGATTTTACCGAGAACACTGAATGGTGTGGCTTTCTAATCGACACCTACAACGACAGGGAAAATGCGCTTGCGTTTTATGTGACCCCGATGGGCTCAAAGCTGGATATGGCTATTGCGAATGATGCAGAAGGGGCCAATGGCTTCAATTTGAGCTGGGATTCTTATTGGGAGGCTGCAGCTTTAATAGATGATCAGGGATGGCATGCTGAACTCAAAATCCCCTTCTCAATTTTACCGTTTGAGGTGAACGATGAAAAGGTAATCATGGGCATCACGGCCTTTCGATACCTGGCCCGGAACGACGAAACTGACATCTTTCCACCCAGGGACCCTGCTTTAGGCAGTTCTTTCAAACCGTCATTAACACAGAAAATTGCATTTGAAGGGATTAAACGCCACAATCCGGTGCATGTGACGCCATACATACTGAGTGGACGCGAAGTTGTACATTCCATTGCCGGTGCAGGAGATCGATATGAAGGGGCCTCAAGCTTCATCAATCAGGTTGGGCTGGATGCTAAAATTGCATTGAGAAGTAATGCAACGCTCGATGTAACCGTCAATACCGATTTTGCCCAGGTGGAAGCTGATGATCAACAAATTAATCTGACCCGCCTGAATCTTTTCTTTCCGGAAAAAAGACAGTTTTTTCAAGAACGTTCCAGTTTGTTCGACTTTAGTTTTGGTGCATTGGACAAAGTGTTTCACAGCCGGCGCATCGGAATTGTAGATGGGGAGCAGACACAGATCTATGGAGGCATGAGGGTCTTTGGGCGGTTTGATAAACTTGAACTGGGCGCGCTTTCTATGCAAACCGGCAGCAGGAACGAGGTGGGCTCTGAAAATTTTGGTGTGTTCAGGGTCAGAAGAAATGTGCTCAATGAAAATTCAACCATCGGCGCCATCTTAACCAACAGAACGGATTTTAATGGGGCGTTTAATACTGTCTATGGATTGGATGCCACGCTGCGTTTTCTCAAACAAAACTATGCATCTTTTCGGATTGCCCAAAGCAGTACCAACGGCGTGGCGCATGATTTGCTGTCGTCAGACGCAAGTAAAGTGTTTTTTGAAATTGAAAAACGTTCGTTAGATAAACTGACATACAAGTTGAATTACAGTAGGGCCGGCGCCAATTATAATCCAGCGATGGGTTTTGAACAACGTGAAGATGCCGCCCAGGTAAACTACAACATCGGCTATAACTTCTTCCCGGACGCATCTTCAACAGTACTCCAGGTTGGCCCATATGTCAGTGGAAACCTGATATGGGATAACCCGACCAATGTGCAGGAAACGCGCAACCTGTTTCTTGGCGCGCAGGCTTTAACAAAATCTGGTTGGACGTATGATGCGCACGTAAGAACGTATCGAGAAGAGACTTTACAACCGCTAAGTTTTCCTCGGGGTGTTGTTATACCGGAAGGGATCTATGATTTTGCGAGCCTCGCAGCAACTGTTGTTACCTCGTCTGCCAAGCGGCTTTCTTATGCAGCGTTTGTAGAAGCCGGCGCTTTCTATAATGGACGAAGATTGGCCTTGAATATATCCTCGTTACTCAACATTACTCCCGACCTGATTCTGGAAACCGGCATCGATTATAACTTGTTGGATATGCCCGGTATACAAGATCCGGTTAGTATTCGATTGCTGCGTTTGAAAGTGTCTTATAACGTCAGTACCAAGCTGTTTTTGAGCGCAATTACGCAATTCAACAATGTAAGTCAGGCAGTACTGAGCAATGTTCGAATCAGGTATAACGCCAAAGATGGTAATGACTTTTATTTAGTCTACAACACAGACTTCAACCAGCATAGAAACCGGCTATTGCCTGCGCTACCCGTGAGTAATCAAGGCACGCTGCTCGTGAAGTATAACTATACGTTTCACTTTTAGTACATCCCGTTTTTTCCAAGTGAAACTTTAACAACTCCAGAATTGACGGAGAACGGAAGGGTTATGATTAAACAACTATATCGTCATCTTGAGCCTGTCGAAAGATCTCCCGAATCACAGCATAAACCCTGAATATGAGGTTGATGCGGGCTCATTGTATTTCGGGAGACCTTTCGACAGGCTCAAGATGACGTAATTTTTAAACGTCATTATGAACTTGTAGAAGCCTGATAAAGTACTCAAAATAACGAATAAACAATCATCTACTGGGCAGTCCAGCCGCCATCTACTGTGAGCAATGAACCCACCATGTAGCTGGCTGCATCACTTGACAGGAATATGGCTGCGCCCTGGATTTCTCGTAGCTCGCCCCAGCGCTTGAGTGCAGTGGCGCCAATAATAAACTTCTTGCCGTCTTCGGTATTGGCAATTGGCAGGTTCATTTCTGTGAGAAAGGGGCCGGGACAGATGGCATTTACATTGATGTTGAAGGGTGCAAGCTCAAGCGAAAGCGCACGCGTCATCTGAACAACTGCTCCTTTACTGGACGCATAAGGCGTTCTATTTGGGACCCCTACTACGCCAAGCGTGCTGGCGATATTGATGATTCTTCCCTGGCTGGCGTTTTTCATGTGCGGCGTTACTGAACGCGACGCCAACCACGTACCTGTGACATTGATATCCATGACCTTGGTAAAGTCTTGGTAGGTCAGTTCATCAATGGGGCCACGAATGTTTATGCCGGCGCTGTTGATCAATATGTCAATCTGCCCAAACTGGTCCATGACCTGTGCGGCCATGGCTTCCATCTGTTCCTTGTTGGTCACATCGGCGCCAATCGCTATCGCATCGGTGCCATATTCCGAACGAATAGAGGCCGCTCCCTCTTCGCCCAGATCAGCATTTCGGCTGACAAGCACAACCTTGGCGCCAGCAGAAGCAAGCCCCGCCGCCATTGCGAGTCCCAATCCTTTGGAGCCGCCTGTGATAATGGCAACTCTGTTTGTGAGGTCAAATTGCTTAATGCCGGGTAACGTGGGGGTGCTCATGATTTGTTTGTGTTGTGTGTTGAAAGGGGGATGTAGTTGTTAGTGATTGGTTATTAGTGGTTGGTTTTTTTATAGAAAGCTATTTTACTAACCACTAACCACTTAAAAAAGTCCTAAATGCTTCGTTGCGTAAACAAACGATGATCGGACGTTTTGCTCCTCAAAAGCAAGTCGTTCTTCAGGATTTTTGTTAGATACTTGGGGTAAGCTTTTGTTGGTAGCTTCTGCCATGCGTAAAGTACGCGCCAGATCTCTGCCGTTTACATGGTCAAACGTTTCCCAGTAGCGGTCGGTTTTGCAGGGGATTTTGAGTGGGTCGCGCGTAATCATTTCCAGATTAAATGTTACATCTGGATTATGTGCTTTACAAAGGGCGATTACTTTGGGGAGATCCAGGACGCCGGCGCCCAGCGGGACTTCTGCCAACAAAAAACCATCTTCGTACGGCATCATACCCATGTCTTTAAAGTGGGTGGTAAATGTGTAAGGTGCGAGTTTTTCGACCACTTCCATTGGATCTTCCAGCAGCGAGATATTATTGCCGGTGTCCAGTGTTACGCCCATCCATTCACTCCCGAGGTGCTCCATAATGCCAATCAGTTCGGCGATGCGCCAGTCTTTATGGTTTTCAATGGCAAGCTTTACGCGGTGTTTGCGCACAATGGGTTCAGCCCGTTCCAGCGCTGCGAGGGAATCTGCTTTAAACGATTGGAAAGATTGTAGCGATTCGAACGTTTCATAGCGCCGGCCACTCAGGCAAACGGCCCGGAGAATTGAAGCGCCGGCTTCTTTTGCATGTTTGACTTCGCTTTCGAAACGGTCAATTTCATCATCAGATTTGGGTAATGATATCTGTCCTTCAAGATACTGCTCCAGCTTCTCTCTGGTATCACGCACTTTGCCCGCAAAATCTTTAGCCCATCCGCGTACACTCACCTGAACACCGCCGGCGCCCAGGCTGTGGCTATGTGCTAATACCTGCAGGGCATCAGTAAAAGCTGGGTAAGATGTGCTCTCTTCCGAAGATTTCCACCGAATAGCATAGGAAGCAATACTGATACCCATCCGATTGCCGGCTGGCGGGAAAGATGTCGATGGCAAAGATGTCGATGGCAAATGATACAGCGGAGATAACGCCGCTGCAGCAGCAGCCGTACCTAAAAAATTCCGGCGGTTCATAATTTAATACCTCAATGATAAAATTTATCTAAACCTGCAAGTTGTTTCACTTTACCTACGGCCCAAATACTGCTACATCCCGACTCCCCGACTCACTCAATCTCCAACAATTCCTCCGCTGTCCATGGAATCACGCGTCCCTGGGATCCGTGTCGAATCCGCCCCACGGTTCGACGTGCGATGGGCGGTGCCTGATGATTCCAGGCCTGGCGGATAAAAGTGAGGATGGAGGCAAGTTCTTTGTCGTCTAAAACTGAGTGGCCCGGCATCACGGGAAGTATATCTGGCGTATCGTATAGCTTTCCATTGACTTCTATCGGTCCCTCCACGCCGTGGAGCACGAGCCGCGTTAAACGTTCTTCGCTGCCCAACACCCATTCAGATTGCACCAGCGGTGGGGCAAAACGAGGCAGGCCGGCGCCGTTGTTGCCATGGCAGCCGGCACAGCCGGCGAGGTATAGCTGTCTGCCAAGGGCGAACAGTTCTTGCGTTTCAGGATCGCTTAGGTAATTTTCTGCAGCGGAGGCTTCCGATATTTGATGTCCGGGCCATTCAAACATGCGTTTCATTGTACTGAGCTGAGCTTGCTGCTCAGGAGAAAATGAATCATTTTCTTGAAATACAGCGGGTGCTTTTGCGAGTTTGATGGGCGGTGTGCTGCTCTGTCTTGCATGAAGCGACAGACTGGTTAAAAGTACTTCACCTTTCCAGTCATTTGCAGATACAGCTTTTTCGAGTGTGGCAAGCACATCGGTTATTTCAGCCGGATTATTTTTTCTAGCAATGGCTGTTGTCAGCATCTCCAGAAAAATAGATTTGTCGTCTTGCTGTGTAGCCCATTCCTGTGTATTCCACAGCGTCTTGAAGAACGCAAATTCTGCATTTTCCAACCCGCTCAATACGGCATCCCGGAATACAGGCTGATGTGATTCTTGATTTGCAATCTGTAACAATAGCGGGATTTTCGTGTCGTTCTTCAGTATGCCGGCGGATAGTGCAATTTGTAGCAAAAATTCAGGTGCTGCATTTTGCCAAGCCTGATGGATGATTCTTTCCATGCGAGGTGGAATACTTCCGTCGGTTTGGGCCAGTTGTTCGAGGATACGCAAGGCTGCAGCTTGTACAGCCGGCTCGTTATCGCTCAGCGCTTCCAGATAGGTTGCCGGCTGCGTTTCGCCAAGTCCTTGAAGCGTCCAGAGGGCGTGCAACTGTGCATGTTTGTTTTCACTGGTTTGTATAACCTTGCGCAAGAGGGGAAGGGCTGCATTGTTCTGTTGCTCGACCAACAATCGCTGGGCTGTATCACGATGCCAGCCATCTGGATGAGATAATCTTGCCACGAGCTCAGCGGTTGTTTCTTTGGCCAGTGCTTGTGAAGCCGGCGGTGACCAATCTTCTGGCACAATTCTCCAAATCCTTCCAAGATGTACAGGCTCGACCAGTTTCCTTTTGATAGACTGTTCTTTCAGGTACGGCGTCATGTAAGCGCCATGCTGAATAATGCCTTTGTACATGTCAGAGATATACAGCGCGCCATCAGGCCCTGTAGCCAGGGATACCGGGCGAAATCTTTCATCTGTTGATGCAAGGAATTCTGAGTCCGGATAAGCGAAGGCTGCAGTTAGTGAGACACCCTCTTCTTGAAGTACATTGCGTTTGATAAGATTGCCGGCCGGCTCGCAGACAAATACATCACCATAAAACTCAGGTATGGCTGTGCCGCGATATACCAGCGGGGCTGAAGCAGAGGTAAACTCGAGCAGCTTGCCTTCCTCATTGAGATTGCCAGGTATCGCTCCTCTATTTACGGCGCGATTTGATCGAATTGGGTAGATGCTTCGGTTAATGGTGAGGCCAACATCGATGCCGCTTGTCGGGGTATGGTGGGCATTTCTGGACAGATAGTTTGGTGGGACAATGTCTGCGTGCAGTTGCGACCAGTTGTAGTTGTAATACAGCCGGCCTTTGTCATCTTGCGAAATACCCCATTGGCCGCGAAACTCAGTCTCTTCTTTTATCCATTCATTTCCTTCTTTTCGGTAACGCGCGGTTGCCTTGGCGTTGTAATACCAATTATCCAGTCCACGTAGCAAGCCATTCGGAGAATGCTCGGGCAAACCGCTACCGCCGTACGTTGCATCAATCAGCGTTTTTTTGTCTGCAACGAGGTCGCCATCTGTATCCTCAACAAACCATAACGGCAGGTTCTCAGCTACAAGGGCACCACCTTCGACAATCGCAAGCGAACGAGGCATGACGAGGCTGTCCATAAATGTTGTACGCCTGTCCATAACACCGTCGCTGTTGTCATCCCAAAGTATAGAAATGCGACCAATAGGCGCATCTTCGCCACTGCCTTCAACATCTAGCATAAAACCGCGCATCTCAACCACCCAGAGCCGGCCTGCTTCGTCGAACGTAATGATGACGGGGTCTTCAACCAGTGGCTCGCTTGCTACAAGCTCGATGCGGTATCCTGGCTTAAGGACAAACGAATCCAGTTCCTCTGCCGGCGACTTTGGGAGCGAGTAATCGTCGTTATACTGGGGCGCTGAAGTGGAGGGGGTGCAACCGGAAATACTTGCAAATGCGAGCAACAAGCTTGCAATGAAAAGATGAGCGCCAAGTTCAAATTGCCTACGCATCAGTTTATCCAATTTGTGCAATTGAGTACGTGATACAGAATTTTTCATGAAAGAAGATGTTGTTGGCGAATTAAAATTAGGCGTCTAAAATGCGTGATTCCTTGACTCCGATCGGGGATCCATCTACTGTTTGTGCGTGCATGGATCCCCAATCAAGTTGAGGAATCCACTTAAAAACAATTCGCCAACAATATCAAAGAACCCTAAACCTTGAACTCTAAACCCGGAACGAGTCACAGATTTTATCTGTGACTCCCTTAGTACATTACCTAACGCCCTTTACATTCATTGCCAACGAATAGACCGAGCCCATTGCCGTAACAAAGAGCGTTTGGCGGTCTTTGCCTCCGAGTGTCACATTGGCGGTCCATCTTTGGTCAACTTCGATATGTTCTATCTGCGCGCCGGCATCATTAAAAACATGCACGCCGTCTCCGGTGAGGTAGATATTGCCCTGGTTGTCGATGGTCATGCCATCTGAGCCCATTTCAACAAAAAGGGTTTTGTTAGATAAGGAGGCGTCGTCGTTTATCGTAAAGGAATAGGTTTTTTTGTCGCCAATATCAGCTACATACAGCATTTTTCCATCAGGCGTACCGATGAGACCATTGGGTCGAACAAATCCGTCGGCTACCACTTTTACAGATTGCCGGTCGGGGGACAGATAGTACAATCGTTCTTCTTCAATCTCTTTTTCTTCTCGGTCCCAGTAAGGTCTTTTGTAAAATGGGTCGGTGAAGTAAACACCGCCTTTGAGGTCAATCCATAAATCGTTGGGGCCGTTTAATTTTTTGCCTTCAAAATCATTTACCAACACCGTGATTTCCTTGTCCATGCTGATGGACCAAAGCTGATTATCTTGATCTGCACAAGCGAGCAGGTTGCCGGCGTTGTCGAAGAAAAGTCCATTTGATCTGCCTGTGTCTGTCATGAACACCGACAACGTTCCATCGGTGGACCATTTTACAATCTGGTCATTGGGCTGGTCGGTGAAATACACGTTGCCTGCTTTGTCTACAGCCGGCCCTTCCGTAAATGTGTAACTTGAATCTAATTGCTGGAGTGTGGCACCTGTTGCAATAATTTCAGTAACAGGAGGTGCTTTTGATGGTGAACACGCTGAGACAGTAAGGAGCAACAATAAAGCGTACAAGAACAGGTGGGGGACGCGATTCAGCATGACTTTCAAAAAGATGATTAAAGTGGGATAGGCAAAATCTTGATAATTGTTATTAAAAGCCAAAAAAACTTTGTCAAGTGCAAAGTTAAAAGTCAAAAGCTAAACGTATTTCGATAAATAGAGAGATCTGTGGCTAACCGACATTTTTACGCGAACCTTCCTATCCATCGGGCAACACTGAGTGCCTTGCTTGATGATGAATCGCACTTCGATGAGGTGCCCGGGGATTGGCATGTCATCGTTACAGACATCAAGAATTCAACGATTGCATTTAAAGCCGGCAGATCTGAAGAGATTAATTTAATCGCAACGGGCTGTATTATTGCCACGCTGAATCTGGCCCAGAAGCAACAGATCAGCATTCCTTTTTTCTTTGGTGGAGACGGTGCTACACTGATCGTTCCGCCAGAATTGCTTGCGCCGGCTTTACGCGCGTTAAAAGTGCATCGCGCCAATACAATAACCAACTTTGGCCTGGAGCTACGGGTTGGATCTGTACCTGTTGTGAACCTGCAAGAAGCGGAGCAGGAATTACTCATCAGCCGGATTTATATCTCTGACGCTTTTTCTATCCCGATCTTTTTAGGCAATGGACTGGCAGCAGCCGAAAAGATTATCAAAGCACAAAATCCTGATCTCTCGGGAGAAGATTCTGTGGAGAGCGAATTAGACCTGAATGGGATGGAATGCCGCTGGGACAAGGTGAAGCCGGCTGTATCTGCCCACGAGGTTGTGAGTTTACTGGTATCCAATCAACAGGGACAAAAGCAGGCGCAAGCATTCAAGCAGGTAGTGGACTTGATAGATGAAATCTACGGCCCGCATCAACTAAGAAATCCAGTTTCTCGAACAGGGTTACAGCTTAAAGGGACGCTTGAGAAAATCGGGCTGGAAATGCGCACCCGATTAGGGGGCTTTAATTTTCTGTATCTGATGAAGCACTGGATACTCACCAAGTTTGGCGCCTGGTTTTTCTTCAGTAGAGAAGCCGGTCAGCAGTATGTCGACGAAATTGTTGAGCTCACAGACACCCTGGTAATCGACGGTCGCATTAACACAGTGATTGCCGGGACTACGGAGCAGCGCCGGCAGCTTGAAGAGGCTTTGAATACATTGGAAACTGCCGGCCTGATTCACTACGGACTATTTGTGAGCAATGAATCAGTGATGTCCTGTTACGTGAGAGACCGCAAGGACAAGCACATCCATTTTGTCGACGGCGCTGACGGCGGCTACACGATGGCTGCAAAGGTGTGGAAGCAGAAGTTGGCTCGCAACGAAACGTAGCAGCTTAAACCTATCTTTATGCAAGTCGTACATGTAATTCAAGTTGATACCTCACGCTTAACCTGACACTGCCTTCATGAAAAAACTAATTTTGGGTTTGTTGTTTTTGTTTGTCCTGGGATGTGCCGACACGTCAGTTCCAGATGAAGAAGATGCATACACTGATGCTGAATACGAGGAAACCGACGAAGGTGTGTATGAAGATGAAATAATAGGTACCGCCGCTGTAGTTATAGGCGAAACCAACGTTGATTTATCCGTAGATGAATGTTTTGGTATCATTGGACGCGGTATCAATGACAACCTGTATTCCATTATGTTGAATATCGATGGACTTGACACAGGATCGGATGAGTGGGGGAGTGTTGCAGTACAGGGCTCAAATCCAGAGAACGTTTTTGGTGCGACTTTTTCATACGCAGCGGATTCCGATGAAGACGGAGGATGGAATACATTGATGGGCCGCGATGAGATGGCATCGATGGATTTGTTCTTGGAAGACGAACGTTTTGCACCGGTTGCCGGCACCCCCTTGGGTATCAGTAGCAGCCAATCGATGATGATTCGCGTGGATATGTCTGATTTTATGATTTCAAGGGACAATGGTAACCGCTCTGCAGCAGCATCCTTTAGCTATGAAGGTGCATGCAGCATTACGATAGGTGAGGAAGAATAGTACTCTGGATGCAGGGGGCGTTTGCCGGCAAAGTTTATGAAGGTTGCTTCTTTGATTGCAGAATATCGATCAAGGATTAGCGATTGCAGAAGTGTCTTCACTGGATTCATACGCGTCAATAAAGATCAAAAATCAAAAATCTTTGATCGATATTCTGCAATCAGATACAAAAAATATCTGCTATTATACTGCATTACAACCGTTGCCCATCATCAATCAGTCTGTCTCTCAAAACATTGTACTCAACATCCTGAACTGCAGCGCCGGCTTCAATAGCCAGACTGGCCGCTGTTGCGGCGCTTTGTGCAAGGATCATAAAGACAGGCTCCATTCTGATTGAACCAAAGGCGATATGGGAGCTGGAGAGTGCAACCGGGACGAGCAAATTTGTGGCTTCCGTTTCTTGAGGCAATATGGAGCCGAAAGCAATACGATACGGTTGGTCTGGACGAACGCCGATATCGCCTTCATTTTGCACAAATCCATTGGGTTTAACGTATCGTTGCACATTATGCGAATCCAATGTATATGAGCCCATGCCAATGGGTTGCGGGACTTCTCGCTGGCCTAATGTTTCCAACTCTGTCATCACGTAGCTGCCAATCATGCGGCGCGCTTCACGGACGTATATCTGATGGGGCCAGTTTCCGTTATCTGTAAACTCATCTTTAGCAAGCCCCCATTGCTGCATTTCGGTTTGTACTTCCGCCGGCACCCGCGGGTCATTGGATAAGAAATACATCAAACCTTGCTGGTAGAGCTTGTGCTCTTCGAGTATCTCGGCACGACGTTCATAGCTCGCATCGGGGTAATCGTAGTTCATGCCGATGTTGTCTGTACTGAAGGGGCCGTGGTTGTTTGTGTCTGTCTTGCGGTTGGGAATCGGATCGAACTTGTCGAAGGTTTCCCGCCAGCCGCTCTCAAATACACGAACCAACAACTCATACTGGGTTGAATCATAGCCGGCAGGCTTGGGGAAAGGTACCCGGTTGTCGGGGTGATTGCTGAGGCACATGCGATAACAATAGGCCTGGAGTCTGTGATCCCCTTCTCCTTTAATACCGGGCGGATCGGCAGAAATACGTGGCAATAAGCCGCTTTCCGGGTCGCCGGGAATGATATAGGGATCAATGTCTGCCGCAAACCAATGCCGGTGATGTAATACACCTACCTGAATGCCATTCCAGGTTTCTCCATAGGTGGCGTTCGACTCGCGGCCCACGGTATAACTGACGCCGGCAGTGGCCATCAAATCGCCTTCATAGGTTGCATCAATAAATACTTTGCCTCGATAGATTTTGCCGCTCAACATCTTGATAGATGTTATTTGCGTGCCGTTCTTTTCGACATCGCTCCGGTTCAGCCATTCATCTCGATGGAGAACAATTCCTTCTTCTTCAATCCAGGCATCAAAAATTTGCTCTGCCACATGTGGTTCGAAAATCCACATCGTTTTTTGGGTACTGTCCATCGCAGCGCGACCCTGGCCGGCGTTTCCATATGCATCAGCCTGCTCCCATACCCATGCTTCTTCCTTTTGATAATGCTGCCAAACACGGTGGTAGAACTCTCTGGCCACGCCACCAATTGCTTCGGTATTGCCTGAGTCCGTCCAGCCGAGGCCACCCGAAGTAAGCCCCCCGAGATGAACATCGGGCCCTACCAAAATAACGGAGTTTCCCATCCGGCTAGCTTGTACCGCTGCAATAACGCCGGCAGCATTACCTCCGTAAACGATGATGTCGGCCTCATAGGCCTCTTCAGCTGTGTTGCAGTTGATGCTAAGGAATGGAACACAGATGAGTAGAAAACAGAGCGTAAGCCAACGGATGGATTGGATCATCTTCGGGAGCGATTGGTGAGTTTGGAGATTGAACTTCCTAAACTTTACACCCAATTTCCAGTGTGCTCTATTTTTTATTAGACAACAGCATTTTTGTTAACCAATGGTCCGGTCAGTTTTTCAAGGCTTCTTTCAATGATTATAGCTCAAAATGGCTATTTCAAAGGATTTAGAGACCGTAATACATTAAGTGCAACTTAGCTAAATCGCCAAGTTTGATTTAACGCCGGCACAAAT
>JBGCEN010000154.1:0-11722 GCA_045106435.1 Rhodothermales bacterium | reverse complement strand
CCTCGTACGTAAATGCTTGCGGGTTCAGCGACTCGAGCACTTCGTGTGCTAGCCTGTCCGTGAGTCCAGGAATCGCCCCGTCCAATTGATTGGTCAAAACTACAGCCGCAATATCAAGTTCTGGATAGAGGACGATTCGTGTACTAAAGCCGGGTACGGTGCCGTCGGATGAGAGCCGGCGAACGCCCTCTTGCGAGTGTTCAATATACCAACTCAGCCCCATTACAGGGCCATTTGTATCGCCTTCAGGCATTGTGTGGGACAACTCAATAACTGGATCACGCTCGTCGAGGTGCCAATGAGCATACTTCGAAAGGTCAGAAATCGTGCTCATGAGCCCACCGGCTGCTCCAGCTGCCGTCCGATCCGTTGGCATTGGGCGTCCCTGATCATCGTAGCCAGTGGCAAGTCGTTCAATTTCGTCTGGCCTCAATGTTGGTCTTGTGTTTTTCATCTCAAGCGGGTGTGTAACAAGTGAATCTACGAGTACCTGGAATGGTTGATCATATACGCGTTCCAGGATGAAGCCTGCCAGTTGCACTCCGACGTTCGAGTAGCTAAAATATACTCCTGGGATGACATTGAGGTGGACGGCTCGTAGGTCTCGATAGAAATCTTCCTGCTCGTAGTTTGTAAGCTTTTCTGTTGCGAAGGCCATCCATTGCAAGACATCGCCTTTTTGACGCTGGAGAATTACCACCAGGTATATATCTAGCGCGCCTGCAATTGGATCACTTGCAGTTTACCAAACCAATGGTATTGATACGGTGAATATTATCAGGTATGGAGATGTATTGTCTTATGCATCGTGAATTGTAGCCTGGTCTGGTAATTCGTATGTTCAGCCTCGAGAAAGGACGGAGCGTAGTGACCTCACTTTGCTTAGCTTCCGATCCTGAATATCCCCCACTTAATGCTGCCCTAAATGAAGATTACACCCGTATGTACCGGGCCGAGGCGAATTGAATCTATCGGTCTTGTCTTTCTATGTCTTTCGTGTCTGTTTCTAATTGCTCCACGCCTGGGTTTTTCGCAGTGGGATACGGTTAAAAAGGATGGATGCGTGAGTTGGGGGACGCGCCAGTATTCTGCCAGGTTGTTGACAAATCCAAAGAACCATTGGCAGACATCTTGTGAGCAGTCGCCGGCAGCCATCAAGGGAATGCGCCGCAATGCCAATCGGTGTGACAATCATGGATGGGGAGGGATGTGGGGTATTTGGTTTGTTGAAGATGATTTCTGTGTAGCATCATGGGGCACGCCTTCGAACAGTTGCACACAGCAAGACCTGCGTACCTACAGTGCACAGCTCTATAATATTCCCGATAGAGACTGGAAAGGTGCCTGTGCAAAATCATCATTGACTGTAGGCGGAAAAGATTTTAGTACACCCACGCGATGTAAAGATCTTGGTGCAAGAGGCATGTGGGGAGAATTTGATGTGGTCGATACAAGTTGCCGCGCAAGGTGGGGGAGTTGGGCGGATAAAGGATGCGCTGGTGAAATGCGCAGATATGAGGCCCGACTTGAAAATACTCAGACAAATGACTGGGAAAACGAATGTATGAATACGGCTCCGGTGATTAATGGCGTGAGCTATGACAAACCTGATAATTGCCATACACGTGGTACGTTTGCAATGTATGGCACGTGGGGATCGATACTTGTTAAAGACGATGTATGCAGTTCGTCTTATGATCCTGATTACATTCGTCGTGTAAATGAGTGCATAGAGGGCATAGATATATCACTTAGAGAATTTGTAAAAAGCTGTGTCTGGGGAGAGCCATGTGTCCAGGCGGTTGTTGTATCTGTATGGTCCTTGATCTGTCGTGCTCAGTAAGGGCGCGCGATGCACCTAGGTAAAAGATCGTAGACAGGTTCTTGGTCACCGCCGGCTATTTGCTCCCCAAAAGTGCAACGCCGCTATAATCCGGACTAAGCTTTTCAATCGTAAAGATATTTCCGGGGCCAAAGAAATTGAAGTCTAGCAGACGCTCACCTTCTGGTGTTATTTCTATGATTCTTTTCGTGTGAGACTGCACGAGCAGGGTGTGGCCATTATCCAGCCTGGAAACGCCGCCGGCAAATAGTGCATAGAATGATTCTGTGTTATCCGCATTCCAATTCCAGACGGTTTCGGGTGCTGATGAGAGCATGTAATTGCCAGACTCGGTTAGAGGCAAGGCCATCTCAAGTATATCAGAATAGCCTTCGTAAATTCCAAGGTACTCCTGGTTTTCGTCGTACTTGCCATCGGCTGTTCGGCGAAGGCCGCTGTTGAAGAGGAGAATTTTCGGCGATTCATCCTTTGCTGTTTTTAGCCATTTTGCATCTTGTTGCCAAAACAAGGATCGCGGTGTATCGGCATCGCCAATCATTGCCGGATTACCCCAGCGATATAAGAGCCGGCCTCCTTGATTTGCCCGTCCGCCTTTGCCGGTTGCTGCCTCTGCCCGCGTTGTACTGTGATCTACCACCCATACTTCTCCCGTCGCGGCAGAGCTGATGAGGATTTGATCGAGTGCTTCATTGTAAGAAATCGAATTGATGTGATGCACTTCGCCCGAGTTGAAAGGCAGCGTTTTTAATGCCGTAGCATTTACGTCGATCCTGCCTGGATTTTCGCTGATTTTGCCATAATTCGGTTTGTCCGGGAATTCGTCCTGAATAATATGGTCCCAACTGTTCCACTGCCAAGCAATCTTTGCAGACTGCTTTTCAATATCGATTACCAACTCAATGAGTGATTCAAACCAGACGATATCACCGTTCGCTAATTGCGGATCAAACCCGATTTCAGCGGCTTCTTCAACAGTAAATCCAACATAAGCCGTAACAAGAATATTTCCGTTCGGGATGAGCTCGAAGTCGTGATGGAGTACATTCCTGCCGGGCATATCCAACTTATACTGCCACAAGGTTTCTCCATCCCAGTCAACCAACTCCAGTACACCATGCGCACCAAGAGGATACTGTTCTCTGTAGATCCAATCATTGTTACCTACAGTTCTCAGGAGCAAACCGTTAGCGAGTAATTTGGCGCTGGATGTCTCCGGAGAATACCTCTTGTTGTGCCAATTATGGACAACGACGCCTCTTTTGTCGACGAGATAGGTATGCCGGCCCATCTGAACATCGTTATGATTGCTTGTTTCGTGGATAAGCAAATAGCCATCGGCGGCATTCGAACTGCTGTCAGGCAGGATTTTGCCTTCTATGCCTGAGAAATATTCGCTCATCACCGATCTCATTGGCGATGGAATGGCCTGAAATCCGGGATCAACAGGCTTTTCAAAATTCAGCTCTTGTTTGCTGACTTGTTGGTCTCCATCCCGGTCTAACTTTAGCAGGGCCGCGCTTGCATTCTCTAATTCATGCGCTGCAATTGTAATGTCTCCGTTTAAGTCGAGTACCCTGATCAGTGGCTGAAACCTGAGTGTACCCCGAAAAGGCCCCGGCCCGCCAAGCTCAATGATTTGCAGATCGCCGCTTTGATCTCGATCCAACTTTGCCAAAGAGGCCGACGCACTGGCGATTTCTTCTGTTGAAAGCATACCATCTCCGTTTAGGTCGATGGTGCGCAAAACCTTGGTGAGAACGGTTGGTTTAGACCTGCGGCCAGGCCTGGTCTGGTCGCTTTGGGCTGAAGATGTAAGCGGGGGAGCCAGAAATAGCACAGTCATGATGACTGTAACGAATGTATAGAAAGACTTAGTCAAAGTGCCTGGATGTATTTGTCAGATTTAAAGTTGGTGCACATTTTCTGAACAATGATGATCATAAATCAGAAAAATGAGGAATTTAGATGGTGTGTCTTGAATTCCTGTATCGGCTTGTTTAAAGTATACCGATGAGTATGCCGGTTTTATATATAACGTTCAGGGAATTACTTTTCTTATGTGATGTTCCAATGAACCCATTTATATTGCTTTAAGTTGATACGCCTGAGTATAAAGCTCGTTCTTTTGCAGGATGAAGTTAGAATATGAATAAATACTACAACCTTAAAAGTGATTGAGAGAATACGGACCCTAAGACCAGGTCTCTCGTTTCTAAACTGAACGATTAAATGTTGCGCATGGAAGTCCACGATAAACCATTACCGGCATCTGCTGCACAGAATCTGCATCTCGATGGGCTATATCAAGATACTGAGGAAGTGATGTATGCCTCTGAGGCATTGTTTGCGAGCTTGACACCAGAGCAGCTTACGTGGAAGCCCGGGCGAAAGAAATGGAGTATCCTGGAGTGTTTTGACCATCTATTGGTTACGAACGGTTTGTACATGGAGCGCCTGTACGAAGCCATTCAGAAAGGAAAGGTGAACAGTGCTGAGGCCATTTCCCCATTTAAGCCTTCTTTATTTGGCCGATGGTTTATCGATTCATTACGGCCGAATGCCAAATTCAAAATCAAGACTTTTCGCATCTTCAAGCCGGCCCCCCAACTGGATGGGCCAACTGTTACGGCAAAATTCATCGATCAACAAAAATCGTTATTGAAGCTGATTAAATTAGCAGATCAATGTGACTTAAATGGAGTAAAGCTGTCTTCGCCGGCGACCCGCTTGATTCGGTTTTCTATAGGTGAAGCTTTAACACTCATTGTTGTACATCAACAGCGTCATCTGCTACAGGCGCAAAACATACAGTTGTTGGGTGATTTTCCCGAATTTCAGGCATAGGTGTAAACGTGGAAGAAGCTCCTGACACCATCATTGCACCTGAAGAAGTAGACGCCACGGAAGAACGGGCGATCTTCATTCCCCGGTATTATGTGATATTACTTGACGATAATGATCACTCCTATGATTACGTCATAGAAATGCTGATGCAGGTATTTGGGCATAGCCAGGAACGAGCATATTCTATGGCTGTGGAGGTAGATCGTGCGGGAAGGGTGATTGTCGATACGACTACTAAAGAAAGGGCCGAGCTAAAGCGTGATCAAATACATAGTTATGGAGCTGATTGGAGAATTGATCATTGCCGAGGTTCTATGTCCGCCATCATTGAACCCGTAGAATAATCACCATTATAATTTTGAACAAAAATATTTTTCCTTGCGTTAGACGCAGATCAAATCAGATCTGATTTTTCAAAAAACACGTTGAATCGACCGCTATTCTCTTGCGTGTAGAGCTATCAAGCTCGTCTTGTGGTCCTTCAAACATTTCCAGATTCGATAGTTGGCCAAAACCTTGATCCACAGGTTTTGCACAGCCCCCGTCATGGCCAATCTATTTCTACACCATAGAGAAATGTTCAATTAGTATGTTTACAACTCCCAAAGCACAGTTAAAAGCTGACAAAAAAGCACTGGAAGCACGTGTCGCCGAGTTAGAGAAAGCGTTGGCCGAACAGTCGCAACTGTTAGACAACCGCAATTCAGACAGGCACGTTGCTTATAGCGGTGATGAAGAATCTCATGTCGTAAATGTCCAGGATTTCTGGAGTATTTTTGACCGGGCAGTTATTGGAATCGTCAAAATTGATCGAAAAACGCATAATATAGTGCGATCTAACCCTGCATTCAAAAAAATGCTCGGTTATGAGGTTGAGGATTTTGAGACGTTAAATGTGTTCGAAATTACACATCCTGACGACCTGGGAATTAGCAGCAAGCAGCTTGAGCAGCTTAATACCGGCGAGATTGACTCTTTTGTTATTGAGAAGCGCTATATCAAAAAGAATGGCGATATAGTATGGGGAAAAACGACCGTTACATTATACGGGAGTCCTCAAATTGAAGAAAATTACAGCCTGGCTTTTGTAGAAAATATCTCAAAATCAAAAGCTGCAGAAAGTGCGTTGAGAGAAAGCGAAGAGCGATTTGAATTGGCTGTTAAAGGATCTAACGATGGGCTGTGGGACTGGACCGACATAAAAAAGGAAATAATGTGGATGTCGCCGCGGCTCTATGAGTTACTGGGGTATGGCTCAGATGATACGTTGCCCACAATTTCGCTTTTCAAGTCGTTGTTACACCCGGATGATTTTGAAAGAGTTGGTGATCATACGATGGCGCATCTCAAAGACAGGGAGCCTTACGATATTGAATACCGCTTGTTGACGGGGCTACATGAGTACAAATGGTTCAGGGCACGGGGTCAGGCTGTTTGGGATAAAGACGGGAATGCGACACGTATGTCTGGGTCGCTCACTGATATTTCTGCCCAGAAGAGCTACGAATACGAGCTCAAGCGATATGCCGAAGAGTTACGAATTTCAAAGGAAAATGCGGAAGCTGGAACGCGTGCCAAGAGCGAGTTTTTGGCAAACATGAGTCATGAAATTCGGACCCCCATGAATGGCATACTCGGCTATGCCGAGATTCTGCTGGATACGCCGCTAAGCGAAGAACAGCGCGAGTATACGAGTATTGTCCATAATAATGGCAGGCGCTTGTTAAATCTGTTGGATGGGATTCTTGATATTTCAAAAATAGAGTCTGGTTTAATGGAAGTTGTAAACCGTCCGTTCAACCTGCGTAACTTGCTTCATAACATTGTAGAAACCATCAAGCCGGCGGCCACAGAGAAAGGCCTGTCTCTTCGGTATAACGTAAATAACTCGGTGCCTCCGGCATTTATCGGCGACGAAGTCAGGCTGGGACAAGTATTTGTCAACCTGCTTTCCAATGCGGTAAAATTCACGGATCAGGGTAGTGTACAACTGGAAGTTGAATCAGAGTATGTAAACGATGACAGCATTGAGCTCCACTTTATTGTCAAAGACACCGGTATAGGCATTTCTGCTGAGGACAAGAAGCAAATATTTGAGAAGTTTACCCAATTAGATACGTCTGCAACCAGGCGCTACAATGGTTCAGGGCTTGGGTTGGCGATCAGTCAGCGGCTCGTTGAGCGTATGCATGGCAAAATCTGGGTTGAAAGTGAGCACGGTTTGGGGTCATCCTTTCATTTCAAAATAATACTCGAAATCCCCAAGAAATCTCCGGACCTGGTTGTATCACAAGAGTTCACTGAGCTTAAGCAACTGAATGTCTTGTTTGCTGTGGATGATGCAATCAATGAACAGCGGTTAAGCCGGCAGTTAAAAGCCTGGGGCATGGCCGTGTTGCCGGTCAGAAACGCACAGGATGCAGAAGAAGCACTTCGGTCTCTCGATAAAGTTGATCTGTGCATCATCGATGTCTCAGGCGACAACGCGGGAGGCCTATCGGTTGCCAGGCAGATTAAAGAACTGGCCGGCCCCGACCTTCCGCTGGTTTTGCTTTCGGACGACGGCAAGCATCACTACGAGCCCGAGGTTGTGTCTCTGAGTATTGTGAAACCGGTCGCTGGCACACAATTGCATCAGCTCTTGAGTGCATTGGTGAAACATGCGAACATAGAGCCCGATCAGGAAGAGATACCTGAAACTCTGGAAGAGGACACCAAAATGCTTCAGGTGCTCCTGGTTGAAGATGAGGTAGACAATCAAAAACTGGCTTCGCATTTTCTGAGCAAACTGGGATATGCGGTTACCCTCGCAACAAACGGACTTGAGGCTGTACAAGCGTTTGATAAGGCATTTTATGATATTGTGCTGATGGACATTCAAATGCCGGAGATGGATGGGCAAGCCGCTACGGCCCATATCAGAAGCTTAACCAGCGGTGGAGATAATCCCTGGATTATTGCCGTCACCGCGAGGGCAATGGTAGGGGACAGAGAGAAGTTTTTGGAATCGGGAATGGACGATTATCTAAGCAAACCTTATTCAAAGGAAGCCATGGTTCGGGTTCTTGAACGTGCAAAAGCAGAAATTATGCGAGAAAAAGGAGCTGCTTTTGTAAGTCTACCCGAAAAAACCACGTGATCAAGCCATACCGCTGAAGGAAATATTGCCTTATCATTGCTCTTGTGATCTATTAAGTCCGGCTCCAATCTTTGCCGGAGAACATCCGTTCATAATAGGGCAGGGATCGTAGGGGTAGGATCTCTGCCCTGTTTTTTTAAGGTAGCGGTTCAATTCAGTACCTTAAGAGAGTGGATATCGAAAAACACTTCGTAATTGAATATTCCTTGTTGGGTGTTCGATATTCAAGTCGTTGTCGAATGGACAAGTCCGCGTTATTTGGAGAGTGTCATAGATCTGACCAGATTGGTCTGTGCTGTTTCTAATCTGTAGAAGTACATTCCGCTTGCAAGGGAAGTACCATCAAACGTTACCTCATGCCGGCCGCTTGTCATCTCCTTGTTTACCAACGCGCTTATTTTACGCCCCGTGGCGTCGTATATCGTCAAGCGCACGGATCCCGCAATAGGTAAATCAAATCGAATAACCGTACGCGGGTTAAACGGGTTTGGATAATTGGTATGCAGGACAACTTCGTTTGATGGCATAGTACTTATTTCTATTACATCTGAAAAAGTGAAGCTGCCATCAAAGTCCACTTGCTTGAGACGAAATTGATACGCACCCTGCGCTAAATGCTCAAGACGATACGTATAGGCTTGCGCTTCCTCTGATGTGCCGTTGCCCCGCTCAAAATGTACGGCTTTCCAGCTTTCCTGTGGAGATTCTCCTGAAGAAGTGGGAGACACTTGTCGAAGCTGAATTTCAAATCCTGCATTGTTTGTTTCCGACGCAGTTTCCCAAGTCAGAACAAGGTCTTTTCCATCAACAATACCCGAAAAACTGGTCAGTTCTACCGGGAGCATAATGTCGGGCGCATAGAAAAAATGCGTTTCAGGAATGATCTGTTCTACAACAGATGGAGCAGACCAAAACAACCGCACATCAGAGCGACCTGTTTCCTCGATTAATTCCAGCTTGATTGCATGATACTTGCCGGCCTGGAGCGATACCGTAACGCTCGTGTTGCTGTATCCGCCGGTATCCCAGGTGTCAATTAACAACTGATTGTCAATCCAAAGACGTCCCCCGTCTTCTATTTCCAGACGGAATTCGTACGCTTCGGTATGATCTGCAAGGAGGTGCCCATTCCATCGAACCGTGAAATTATCGTCATCTACAAGACGAATGGGAATGCCATTGCCCCATTTAAAATTGATGCGTGAATCCAGACGGGTTTCTGCTGTGCCGGAGAAGGACGTGTTGTTAAAATATTCTCCCCAGAGGCCATGTTGCACATCGCCTGGTACAGGAATGACCGCTAGTTGTTGGCTAAAGCTATCTGAGTTGCCCTGATTGTCCGTTACAGTGAGAATCGGTTGATAGGTACCGGCTTTGAGGTAACTATGCGCCGGCGATTGGCCAGAGCCAGTGGTGCCATCTCCAAAATCCCAGTCGTAAGAAACGATTGTGCCGCCATTACTTTCAGCGATTGAAGCATCAAAGTTTATCTTCAGCGGATTCTCCGGGGCCTGGGCATGCGTGTAATTTGCGATGGTATAATTCGAGAAGCCGATGTTTTCTACAAGCACAACCCAGTCATCATCTTCGGCATACGGCGCGCTGCCCAGTTGTTTTGAGCCGGCGCCTGATACCGTAAGGACGGATCCATGCTGTAAACCACCGCCATGGCGCGGATTATACCATTTTACACGATAGTTGCCAACATAGGCCTCAAGGTCGAGCTCTGGTGAACCACCTTCTCTTAAGTAAATGGCGTACACCTCTCCCGGCTTGGCAAATACCAGATGCTCTTCGTCTTCTGTAAGACCTGTTTGTGGGGTCATTTCCACAAAAGGTATATAATCGAAGAAAAAATTGCGCGCGTGTCGTGTGTAGGCCCACATCAGACTATACAGGCGGAAGTCTTCTGTTGATAGGTCATACTGCACAGGCTTGCGGTCGCCAAAGAACCATTCCACGCCTGCACCGCCGGCCATCAGGTTACCCCAAAGTACATCTGCCCGCACCTCATCCAGGTTATACTCGTCGCTCCATGGTCGCACACCAGTTTTCCAGCCACAGCACTCATCCATCATGATGGCCCATTTTCGACCGCTTGCCACTGCCTGGTTGTACCAGTTCTTCGTGTTTTCGTAGACCTTTAAATCTCCTGTAGCCTCTGAGCCCAGATGGATTTGAAATGCTATGCCATCGAAGGTAGGGTAGCCAAGAAGAGGTCCGTAAATGGCTTCGTATTCATCTTCTCCCGGCCAGGTATGAGCCACAATAGCATGACCATATGGATCGAGGCCGGCGATGTAATCTATATAAGATTTGCGTTGCGCATCGGTGTTTCTGTCGGACCTGAGTTCCTCACCTATATTCCAAATCACGCCGTTGTGGTATCCGAAACGAGCAAACATCTCACGGTAGAAAAGCTTGCGATCTCTTCCTAAATCCCCATTGTCGAGTAATACATCGTTGTCGATTTCTTGAAGGGCAAAATGGAGCACGATACCCTTTTCTTGCATATGCTGGAATACAATATCCCACTGCGCCAATTTGGATACGTCATACCGATCAAGCACGTCAGGGGATGTCCAGGGCCATACATCTTCATTCCCTTCATCTTCGCTATCGTTCAGGCCAAGATTATTAATAAGGATGAATGCGGCGTTTACTGACTGGGATGACAAATAGTTAACAGCGCCAATGAGCCCCTTGCCCTTGTTGCTTTGCCAGGTCGGATTTCCACTGGTCCAATCCTGAATATGTGGATCGAAGTCTTTGACAAAATTTATTTCGTCGAGGCTGTACGTGCCGTCGAATTCTGTATAGGCGAGGATGTTTTCAGGGCTGTCTGTACCCCCTTTGATATACCATTCGCCATTGGCAAACTGCAAATATGCCTCCCCAACATGTTGCAAAGCCCCTTTGCCTTTGAGATCCTGTCCTGTTTTGTCGGAATTGCTAATACTAAAGGAGCCTGTTACATTATCGAGAATGATTTGATCGACGGCGGCGTTTTCGTCTATTGCTACATCTGTGCCTTTGACAAAGGATAAGGTGTATTGCCAGGCGCCGGCGTCCTGCGGTGTGAAATGCACGCGCCAGGTAGTTCCAGAACTAGCACTGGTCTCTGCTGCATTGCCATCCGCCGCATAATAGCCCGGCACAGTGTAGCTGTCCCCATTAAGACTGAAAGTAGCTTCCAGTCTATAGTCAAAAAAGGGATTGATAACATCGCTTTCGCTGACATCAGGACCTTGAATTTCAAGGGTAATGGTATGCCAGCGTTTTAACTCACCGGTTAGAAGGACCTCTTGAACTGTAGGTGCTTCATCCGCTGCAGGGGTGCTAAAAGCAGAATTGGGCGACAGACTAATCAGGAAGATGCTGACTAACAGAATCCATCTATAAAACATATACAAGGGGACATTTACTGAATAAAAAACAACTGCCGGAGATTGCGTGGGTCAGTATAAAAAACGGAACTAAAATCACCGATAACAGGCCGGTTGGCTTGTTTAAGTGTATCGGAAATGATGGGTGGGTCTGGTAAGAATTGGATTACAGTCCTGTTCACGAACGTTCTGTTTACGAAGGTCTGTTCAATTCCGTCGCATCAAGTAAGAAAAGAGGAAGAGCCAGGCTTTGAATAGCTCTTCCTCTTTTTATAACATCTAGCGTTTTGAAGAACGGGTATTCAGCGGATCACTTGCGTACCTGAAAGCCAGGAGCCGATAACTGAAAACCGATAACTAAAAAACGGTCTAACCTACTTCGTTAGCAGCATAGAGCGTGTAATAGACTTTTGTGCGGTCTCGAGCCGGTAGAAATAAACACCACTGGCAAGGTGTGAAGCATCAAAATGCGTCTGATATCTGCCGGCTGCTATTTCCTCATTGACAATC
>JBGCEN010000153.1:0-8129 GCA_045106435.1 Rhodothermales bacterium | reverse complement strand
CAGCCAGCAAGGCTATAGCTGCGGGTTGAAACAATGTAGAGACAACCAACGATTTACCAGCCAGCAAATTAAATGGAGCAAGGCTCAATTTAACAAGTAACAGCGCAGTTGCCATGGCCAAAAATGAAACGAAGATTGCTTCACCGAGAAACTGAAAAACCAATTGGCTTCGTGCTGCTCCAAGAGATTTCCTGACACCAACCTCCCGTGCCCTTCCCATGGCCCGAGCCGTTGCCAGGTTCATAAAATTGATGCATGCAATCAGTAGAATAAAGCCGGCAATAAAACCGAACAAATACAGATTGGTCAGGCTCCCGCGGGTCCCGAGTCCGTCCCGCTCTGAAGTCAGGTAAATGTCAGAAAGAGATTCCAGATATAAATCAACGCGGCGGTTACTGTTACTCATCATCGCGCCGGCTTCGCGCTCTACAATGTCGGCCATTTTGCTTTCAACAATGGGGGCAGCGCTTTTGTCTGTCAGCAATACATAGGTCTGTACAAACGTGGATAGCCACTCTTGAAACATCCAGGAAGGCGCTTCTGCATTATCAATGGTGCTCATAGACACCAGGCCCTCAAATGTAAAGTGAGATTGCGCCGGCGGCACAGCCACAATACCGGTAACGGTCAACTGGCGGTCGTTGTTATACCTCAACACTTTACCCATCGGGTCTTCAGAACCAAAGTACTTCTCTGCGATAGGCGGCGTAAGCACAATACTGTACGGCTCAACCAGAGCCGTTTCGGGATCCCCCCGTAGCAGGGAAAAACTAAAGACAGAAAAGATAGAGGGATCTGTTAGGAGAAACGATGATTCGTTGAAGACTTTATCTTCATACCCAAGCAAACCGCCTGAATTTGTCATGCGTACAGCTGTAACAACTTCTGGAATTTCACTGGCTAGCACAGGGGCCAATAAGCCTTGCGTGTATCCCTGCTCACTCCGGTTTCCATTGGTTGTATAATCGATGACCACCCGATGAATCTCCTCTCCGTTTTCATGGTATCGGTCAAAACTTAGTTCATCATTCAAGTACAGCGCGATGAGCAGACAGCACGCCATCCCCACGGCTAAACCTGAGAGATTAATCAAGGAATATCCAGGATGCTGCCGCAGATTTCGGTACGTACTTTTTAAATAATTTTTAAGCATAGCTTTGTTTGAAAATCTTTCGGGGGGAGGTCTTTTTTCCCGTTTATTCCTGCCGTAAAGCATCAACGGGATTCATAAGTGCAGCACGCACAGACTGTATACTCATTGTAATGCCGGCAATGAAAATCATCATGAGGCCGGCGCCTACAAATACAAGCAGCTCCATCTCAACACGATTAGCAAATCGATTCAACCAGTTGTTCATCAAAAAATAAGCGAGGGGCATAGCCAGCATAATGGCTATCAGAATCATTTTGAAGAAATCCAGCGATAACATTTTCAATAAAGCGGGGATGCCTGCGCCAATAACTTTTCTGACGCCGATTTCCCTTGTTCGATGGCGTACATTGATAGAAACAACGCCAAACAAACCAAGGCAAGCCACAAAAATAGCCAGTAGCGTGGCGATACCCGAGATGGTCTTTGTTCGCCATATCCATTGATGAAGATCATGCCATTGCTGGTCCAGGAAGTAATAGTCAAAGACCACATCAGGATAAATACCGGTCCAGGTTTCCTGTAACGCTTCCAGGAAAACTGCAGTATTGCCTTGTAGGGTTTGATCTGGCAATCGAATCAGCATTTCCCGATACAAAGGCACCTGCTGCACATCTACAAGCGCTACGGGGCCAATGGCTTGCTCCAATCCGGCTGTATGATAATCTGCTACAACGCCTATCACATGATACGATGTGTTACCTACCCTGATGTCTTCTCCAACAGGCTGATCAAATCCTAAAGCTTGCACTGCCGCTTCATTTAGTACAACAGCCGCTTCACTTTCTGATTGAAGGGGATCGAAAAAGTCGCCGGCTACTAAATCAATATCCATCACCTGCAAAAAATCTCCATCCACCTGTGATATGGGAATGGCCATAGGCTGACTTGACGTTGCGGTTTCAACTTCCCAGGTAACCCCTGTATACCGCGGCCCAGGAGGCCCCCAGGCAACACTAGCATGATTAACACCCGGCATATCCAGTATGGCCCGTTTGATCACGTCTAATTTCTGCACCCCGTCCGGCGTCCACTCCCGAGGCAGTGAAGACACAACAAGTACTTGATCTTTTTCGAAACCGACCTCCTGGGTTGCGATATGGGTTGCTTGCTGGTTTACGATCACAGCCGAAATAAACAGCGCAATGGCCATGGTAAACTGAAACACAACCAAACCGCGGCGAATGCCGTGCGCTTTTCTCCCTGTGCCGGCCAAAGATTTTAGCGCTTTGTAGGGCTTCGCTCCTGCAAGATAAAACGCAGGATATAGTCCGCCGATGATACCAATCAACACAACCAATACGCCGGCCAGAGCCCACAAATACAGGGAGGTCAACTCAAAGTCGATCGCACGTTCTACCAACCCACTAAAAGGGGCTACGCCAACCTTTGCCAACACGATGGCTATGATCATCCCCAGGCTACAAACCAGTACAGACTCGCCTAAATATTGCCAGATAAGTTGTTGATGTGATGCGCCCAGCACTTTGCGCATACCAACCTCTTTGGCGCGCGACACAGCCAGGGCTGTGGAGATATTGATGTAATTGAAACAGGCGATGCCCATGATAAGCACGGCGAGTACAAACAACAGATTTGTGAGCCGGCGGGCCCCACCGTTAAAGTCATTCAAATACACGTCACGCATGGGCTCAAGCAACAGGGTTACACGGCCCTGGAGTGCATCGGGTAGATTTCGATCAAGCAACGCCGGCAATTGCTGCTCTATGGCACGGGCATTGGCGTCGTTTTGTAATGCCGCATACGTGACGGTATTATAAATGGACCAGTCACTATCAAACGCAGCATCACCAAAGAAATCGCTGACGTTTTCGAAAGGAATGAAGACCCGATTTTCATTCTTCCCAAAGTAGGTAACAGAGTTATACGGCGGATTCTCAATCACACCCGTGATAAAAAACGGTTTATTCGCACCGCCTCCCCAGGTGGCAAATTGGATCTCCTCACCCACTACATCCAAACGACCAAATAACTTCATCGCTTCTGCCTCCGTTAGCACAACGGTGTCCGGCTCACGCAATGCATTTTCCCGACTGCCGTGGATGAAATTAAAATCGAATAGCTGAAAGAATGAGGAGCCGGCGATGATAACAGGAGATCTAAATGGTGTATCTCCAACCCGAAGATCCGCATCAATGCCTGTATAGCGGGTTGCAGTTGCTACGCCAGAGAACTCATCTTCAAGGGACTGTGCCAGCGGCGAAAAGCTGATCAAACGAACATCATCCTCCTGACCATCCCACACACTGTTAATGCGATATAGCGTATCCAGATTGCCAAAGTCTGAATTCACGCTATACTCCGACTGCACAAACGTTAGAATCAACAAACAACAAGCCATACCAACACCCAGGCCAGCGATGTTGATCGCAGAATAAACCGGCTGCCGGCGGATGTTGCGTAGTGCTATTTTAAAGTAATTCTTGAGCATTGGTATTTAGTTTTAAGCATTTAGCGCGCTTCTTTACAGGGTCTCAAATCAAAGGTCTCAGATCAAAGGTCTCAGATCATTCGTATCTCAGCGACTTAACCGGGTCAGACGTAGCTGCGCGGATCGCCTGGTAGCTAACAGTTAACACTGCAATGAGTATGGCAAGCAAGGATGTCAGCACGAATACGCCGGCGCCAAAATCAACTTTGTATGCGAAGTCTTCCAGCCAGCGCACCATCAAGTAATAGGCAATCGGAATCGACAACACAATCGAGACCATTACCAACCCTAAAAACTCGCGGGATAGCAACGTCAGCAAGTTGGGAATCGTAGCGCCGAGTACTTTCCTGACGCCAATCTCTTTTGTTCTCCTCTCCGTTGCGTAAGCCGCCAATCCAAATAATCCAAGGGATGCGATCAAGATGGCCAGGAATGCAAAATATCCAATGGTCTTACCCAGTTTCGTGTCTGATTCATAGAGGTCACGGTGAATATCATCCAGGTAGTTATACGTGACTGGATAGAGCGTAAAAGGACTCAAGACAGCGGTTAATTTTTCTATGGTATTGGCTTCCTGCCCGGGCTTGATACGCACCGCAAGCTGGCTGTACCAATTGCTGCTCATAGACACCATCATGGGCGCAATAGGCAGATGAAGCGAGTGTAAATGGAAATCCTTCATGACGCCAATCACGTGACGATCATTGAGGATGCGCTTACCCAGGGCTTCATCAGAAGACCATCCAAGCTGCCTCACCGCCGTTTCATTCAGGATAACAGCGCCAACCGTATCGCTGGCTATTTCAGGAGAAAACCGCCGGCCTGTAGCCAGCTCGATTTGGAATACATCAAAGAAATCATGGGCTACATTCGCCTGATAAATTTGCATCTGTTCTCCTTCTGCACGTCCCTCCCAATCTGAAACGCGCTGTGAAGAACCAATATTGGTGGGTAAATGGCTTACAGCGGTGACGTACTCCACATTGGGCACTCTGCGCATTTGCGTTTGCAATGTCCCAACATGCTGCCTCACTTCCGAGCCACTCAGTGGCAGCGTAACGATGTGGTCCCGGTTGTACCCGACTTCTTTTTCCTGGATGAACTGCAGCTGCTGGTAAATGATTATGCTGCCAGCTATCAACGCAATCGAGACCGTGTATTGCAGGACAATGAGTGATTGCTGCAGGACAGATTTACGCCGGCTCCCCCTATTTCCTTTCAACGTTTGAATAGGTCTGAGCCGCGCCATATAAAATGCAGGATAACTCCCGGAAAGCAACCCAACAAAAAGCACAAGCCCGATCAAGGCAAGCATGAGACCAGGCTGTCCCCAATCAAAGAATAATTGGCGATCAACCAGTTCACTAAAAATGGGCAAGAAGAAGGTCGCCAAAAGCAAGCCAACGCCGAGTGCCAGAAAGGCCATAAATACAGACTCGCACATGAACTGAGCAGCAATTTGGAATCTTCGTGCGCCTATTACCTGGCGCAATCCTACTTCTTGTGCCCGCTTCATAGAACGCGCAACGGCCAGGTTCATGTAGTTCACGCAGGCAAGCATTAGAATGAGCAAGCCAATAGTCCCGAACAAGTACACAATTTTGATATCTCCGGGGACGCCCAGGTCAAAGTTCACATCTGCATAGAGATGAATATCCGTTACCGGTTCGATGAAATACTCATATCTGCCCTCATTCTCTTCACCGACATAGGTATCAACAAATCCAGGGAGTTGATTGGCTATCGAAGCAGCGGCAGCAGCGGGCTTCCTTCCATTTCTCAGCTTTACATAGGTTAGATAAGAATTCTGTCCAACCTGATCCAGATGTCTGATGTAATCCTGATTCGCGTGAATGGGTAGCACAAATCCAAATGTCAAATGCGTGTTGGATGGCGGATCTTCAATGATACCGCCCACCTCAAACACAAAAATTTCAGACCACCATTTTATTTCTATAGATGCACCTACCGGGCTGGCATCACCAAAAAGCTTTGTAGCCATTGATTCTGTTAGCACCATCTTGCCCGGATCATCGAGAATCGACCGGGCATCGCCTACAACAAACGGATAAGCAAACACATCAAAGAAATTACTATCTGCCCAAATACCCCTTTCGAAGAATTCCGATTTACCTGTCATCAGCAGCCCGGAAAACCGATTGATGGTTGTTGAGTGTTCAATATCCGGGAAGGTCGCTTTTATTTCGCCGGCGAGTGAGGCCGGTGTTACCGCAAAACGATCATTGCCCATAAACACATTCCCTGGCTGCCGTTCCACGATGCGATACAGCGTATCCGCCTCTTTATGAAACGTATCATAGCTCAGTTCATGCTGAACAAACAGAAAAATGACCAACGTGCTGGCAAGCCCCAATGCAAGACCAAACACGTTGAGTCCGCTATACAACTTCTGATTAAGGATATTGCGTAGCGTTATTTTGATATAATTTCTTAGCATGGTGTAGTTTGTGTAGGGTCTTCCATTATCTAAAAAGAGTGGTTGAGCGAAAAAGGATAGGAGCAACCTTAATTCACTCTTTCGCTCTTCACTTTTCCTCTCCCCCAATTAGAGCAGTTGAGGATTTTGACACTGCCCAATATTATTCATACTTCAACGATTTAACGGGATCAGAAGAAGCCGTCCGGATACTCTGGTAGCTAATGGTCAGGAGGGCAATGCCAAGCGTGACAATGCCGGCGCCGATAAAAACGCCGGCGCCAATCTCTATTTGATAAGAGAAATCTTCCAGCCAGCGACTGATGGCCAAATAAGCCACAGGCCAGGCAATCAGGTTTGCTATGGCGACGAGGATGACAAATTCTTTGGATAGCAGGTTGACCAGACCTGGAATAGATGCACCGAGTACTTTGCGAATGCCAATCTCTTTCGTACGCCTGGTCATGGTTATAGAGGTCAGACCAAGAAGCCCCAGACATGCGATGAAGATGGCAATCCATGAGGCATAAGACATCGCAAGAGACCAGCGTTCTTCTGCTTTGTATTGCTCATCGATTACTTCATCAAGAAACTGGTATTCAAAAGGATATTCAGGCTGGAATTCGGTCCACGTTTCTCTCAATGCAGCGATGCTTGCTTGCACCTGGGCAGGAGATATCTTGGCCATCAAGTAGTTCATTTTGAACGGAGGCCTTTGATGGAAAAATGCCGGCTTAATTTGCGTGTGCAGACTCTGGAAATGAAAATCCTTTACCACACCAATGATCATCGGCTGCGTCATATCGCCCAATTCAACGGGGACAATCTGCCCTACAGGTTTCTCCATCTCAAAAACCTTGGCAAAGGCTTCGTTGATGATGATCCCGGATTGCGCATCAGAAGGCATTGCAGCATTAAAATTGCGGCCATCGATCAATTCCATGCCGAGCGTTTCTATAAACTGATCGTCAATGCGATAAGTAAACAATATCTCCTGTTTGCCATTTTCAAGCGTCCTCATCATCGCCGAATTGCCCTGGGTGAAGGCATTTGACGTGCCTGCAATCTGATGTATGGTTGGATGGCCGGCCAGGGATTCCTGGAATCTTGCCAACAGTCGCTCGCCGGCATCTATCTCTTCCTCCGGTGCATTGATCGGTATGATAACCACCTGTTCTTTCTCAAAGCCAAGGGCAGCTTCTTGCATGAAGCTGTGCTGCTTGCTAATGAACACGGTACCGATTAGAAAAATGATGGTACAAGCAAACTGTAGTACAACAAGCGACTGTGTAAACCGATTTGCACCGCCGAACCGGAATCTTCCCCGAAAAGCTGCAATAGATTTGATGCCAGACAATATGAAAGCTGGATACAACCCTGCGAATAAAACAGTGATCAGCGTGATAAGAATGATTGCACCAAGAATAATCGGCTGTTGTAACGGCTGAAATACCAGTGCTGCTTCTGTTAAGTAATTGAATGAAGGCAATGCCCCGGCGACAAACATTACGCCAACCAAAGCTGCAATCACACTGAGCACGAGCGCTTCAAATCCGAATTGAAACAGCAACTGTTTTCGCGCAGCCCCTACCACCTTTCGTACGCCTACCTCCTTCAACCGACTGGCCGCCTGCCCCACCGAAAGATTCATGAAATTAAAGCACGCAATCAATAACACAAGCACGGCGATAATCGAGAGCAAGTAAACATAAGCAGGGCTTACACCGGTCTTCACGGCGTATCCCTGCGTACCTCCGCCGCCAAGGTGATGATTGGAAAAAGGAGCAATCAAAAAAGCGTAATCCTCGATCTCTTCTCCATCTTCACGAATCGTGTCGCCATAATGTTTTTCGACGATAGACAAGAGCTGTTTGGAGACCGCCGCAGTATCTGCATTGGGGACCAGTTGAATAAAGCCAATGACGCCATAGCTCCCCCACTGCGTCCGATAGTCTTCGTCCCTAATTTCATATCGTTGATCAAAAGGCAACAACATGTCAAAAGTAAGGGTCGAATTTTTAGGCAACTCCTCCAGGACGCCAATGACGGTAAAAGCTTGAAAACGGTCATTCAGACGCATTTCGAGTGTT
>JBGCEN010000152.1:0-12914 GCA_045106435.1 Rhodothermales bacterium | reverse complement strand
CAGTAATTAACGCAAGCTGTGCGGCTTCCTGTTTGTCATGCTGAACGTAGTGAAGTATCTGGTATTTATCGATTGTTTAAGGCTATCTCAGGCATTTCATTTCAAAAATATGCTTCACATACGTTCAGAATCATATGCTTGGAGATGCGTATTTGGATACCACACGCCCTGGCAAAATGATCAAATCCATATATTATGTATACTTCAAGGACGATACCTAATGAACCATGCCAATAAGAATTGAGTCCTTATTCTAAAATGGACAACATTAAAATATATAAATCAAAGACAATCCCAAAAGGACAATTATTATTGAGCCCTGGTGAAATTTGTTCTTTTGGCTACCTGGTAGTAAGCGGCTGCCTCAAAAGCTACGTGATAGACAATACAGGCAAAGAACACATTTTGCAATTTGCTCCTGAAGATTGGTTCATTTCAGATATAGATAGCGTAACAAATGGAACGCCGGCCATCATTTTCATTGATGCTATCGAGGAAAGCACAATATCGCTGGTTTCAAAATCTGATTATGATGATTTATATAGCTTGGAAAAAGAGATCTTAATTAGCATGAATATTAAGTATCGCAACAATATAATTGCGGCGAACAAACGAGTCATTGGCCTATTAAGTAATACAGCAGAACAGCGTTATTTGGAATTTACACAAACCTATCCAACCTTGGTGCAGCGGCTTCCGCTTAAGCTCATCGCATCGTACATCGGCATTACCCCTGAATACCTGAGTGACATCAGGCGAAAAATCGCAAAAAAACATCCCTCCTCGCTCATTTCTTAAGCTATCTTAATTTTTATTCTATCTACTCCTCCTAAATTATACCATTCCTGAAGAGCCATACCACGGCAAAACGATTTAAACGTATTCCCCACTACAGCGGCGTGCCCCTTATCCTTTCCCACCTGACAGGACCACATAAAAAGGGGTTTCCTTGTTGATCTAAACTTGCAAATGAAATGACGAACCAAAAAAGCAATAAGACAATTCATATATCACTTTGGATTGCACAAGCGTTATTAGGTGCTATGTTTTTAATGGCCGGAGCAATGAAAGCAACCCAAGCCATTGAAGTCCTTGCAGAGTCTCTTCCGTGGGCAACGACTATGCCCTTAGCGCTGGTACGATTTATTGGTATTAGCGAATTACTCGGTGGCTTAGGCATGTTACTTCCTTCATTACTTCGTATCAAACCTGTTTTAACCGTCTGGGCAGGATATGGCCTTGCAGCAGTTATGGTGCTTGCAGCTATTTTCCATGCTACCAGAGGCGAATTCCCGGCAATCGGAGCAAACCTGCTGATAGCAGCCATAGCTTTATTCGTGGCGTGGGGAAGAAGCAAAAAAGCGCCAATTGCTGCTAAATCCTGAGATATCTCAATGGCAGTCCAGCATGGACATTCCTCTTACAAAAGAGGAGTGTCCATGCTGGCCACACTGCCCCGTTGTACTTCTCGTACTGCAAATCACCTATACTTAATATATTCGCTTACAGAGTACTAGCGAGCAGGCACACTTCATTTTTTATCTTACCGATCTCAGCCTCCACGGCACCTCCTCGATGCAGGTCCCGGTAAATATCCAATCACCGATCGCCCGGATAATATCAACATTTTCATTTTATACACGACGGAAGACCAGGCGCTTAAAAAAAGAGCTTGAAGGACACCTGTCGTTTTTGCAGTGACTGGGGGTATATCGACGTACAGACTCATAACCTTTCCGACTCGCTGACATCTAAACTCCCCAACACTTCATCTTCGGTCACAGCATCCGGGTACCAGGCAGACACCTTCCGCATCACCTCATCGAGTAAGGCATCCGGGCAAGAAGCGCCGGCGGTTAATACAATGTTAAGCGGCTTTTTCTCAGGCAACCAGTTTTCGGTTGTGTGTACTTCTTTGGTGTGCAAATCATAATGTGAGATTACCTCGGCGGACGTAATCGCTTCTGGGCCACTTATAAAATAGGTTGGCATGTGCGTTTCAGCCAATTCTACCAGGTGGCTTGTGTTGGAAGAATTGTAGCCCCCTACGATCAATGCAAGGTCACCGCCGGCTTCAATGAGCGCTTGAGTCGCTTGCTGATTTTCATTGGTTGCGTAACAAAGCGTATCGCTTGTATCAGCAAAATGGGCCTTTAAATCTTCTTCGCCGTATCGTGCAATGATTGCCTCTTTTAGCAAGCGAGCAATGGCTGTTGTCTCCGATGCCAGCATGGTGGTTTGGTTGACCACACCAATCTTGACGAGGTCCTTCTCCGGGTCAAATCCTTCGGAGTATTGGCCGGCAAATTGCTCATAGAAATAGGCAGCGTCTTTTTCACCTTTGATCACATCTGCAAGCTGCTCTGCTTCTTCCATATTCAGCACAACCACCACGGCTGCTTTTTGCTGAGCATGTGAGAACGTAGCCCGCGTTTCCTCATGGTATCTTTTACCATGCACAACAATTGCGTAATCATTGTTACCCAATTGATTGCTCCGCTTCCATACTTTCTCTACAAACGGACAGGTTGTGTTGTAAGCAACAGTATCTATCCCTTTCTGGGTTAATTCCTCAGCTATCTCGATGGTAGAACCAAAAGCAGGAATGAGCACAACGTCTTCGGGTGTCAGTTCATCAAACGGAATCAACTGCTCACCAGACGTGGTCCTCAGAAATTGCATCCCACGCTCTTTCAAGTCGTTGTTCACATGTGGATTGTGAATCATTTCAGACAGCAAGAAAATGCGTTTATCCGGGTTCTCCTCCAATGCACGATATGCAATGTCTACAGCTTGTTCAACGCCATAACAAAAGCCAAAATGTCGCGCAATATGAAAGCGCACGGGACCAAAGTCGAGCGTTGAAGGCGTAAAGTCTTTTTTGCGCGGATCATGAATCCGCCGGGCTTCCTTTACCTTTGTAATAAGAGGGCTTCGGTAAAAAACAGGAACATCAAACTTGCGCGCCATGGCAGGGTGGGAATTTAAAACTGTAGAATTTAGCATGTAAAACAGCAGAATATAGAAGTAAGGAAAAACACTTCTACACTCTGCTGTTTTACATTCTACTGTTCTGCGGTTCCCCTACTGTTCGTAGATGATATCTACCGGGATGCCGGCATTGCTCAGTCGCTCAAGGTCTGCGGTTAAATCTGGGCCTAAAACTGCATATTCACTTACAAAGTCATCAACCTCGTCATAATTCCCGTCTCCTTGCAACATCAAAATACGCTCAGATAAAGACCGTATGGCCTCTGCCATGGCATCTGGGTTCACAGCGTACTTTCCAGTGTTTCTATCAAATGAAAACGCGCCGAGTTCTTCGAAATAGTTGAACCGGATGAGATTCGCCTGAGCGTGCGCACTGCTGCTGCCAAAGCGAATCGAGCGAAAGATGCTCACCATAAATGTCGTATAATGATCCATCAGTTCACCCTCCCATTCTCCCTGATCAATAAGCTCCTGCACCATATACAAGCCCAATACATCTGCTTTACCTTCCTCCATTTTAGAAGCATGATCAAGCAGTGCCTGACGCACCGTACCGTTACCCGATATGGTGTTCTTGATACCCAGTCCGTGGGCCACTTCATGAAACATTGTGTTGCCAAAGAAAGCATCGAACTTGACGTGGTCCCGCTGTGCGTCAGCTACAAGCATATCTGCGATAGGTTCAAGTATTTTCTCAAACTTGGCCTGCATGATATTTTTCAACTGCAGCCGGCGCGTACCTTTTCTGAGTTGCACACGCTCGTCGTTAGGAAGGTTGATCGCGATGGTTTTTGAGCCGGCGTTCGCATCACCGGATGTAAACAACACGTCATAAGCGCCCAGGTCAGATTCACTGCCCGGGGTTTCTGATTTATACTTACGCGGCACGGGCAATCCACGCTGAAGCCCCGGCAAAAGCGCTGCATACTTCGTCAGCCGGCCACTCCAATCCAGGTCTTTCAGCAATACAAACGTTTCATAAGCCGCCTTATACCCAAAAAGCTGATCCTCATACGTCTCGATGGGCCCAATGACTACTTCCAACATGTTGTCCTTCATCTCCATCCAGGCCATATCGCTATCATAATAAATATCCGAAGATATCGCCTCCGCCCGAAGCTCAAGATAACGCTTAAATCCTGGGTCTTCAGCAAGGGCAGCCGCCTCAGTAAGAAGCGAAGATATTTTATCTGTGTGCTCCCTGAAATAAATATTGTAAGGAATCGCTGCCAGGTTGCCGGCTTCATTTCTGCGCACCATGGTATACAAGCCACGCAATGCTTCATTCGCCCTTGCAGCTTTATCAAACTCATCTTCGGTCATATCCGACGGATAGAAATTTGCCCCTTTCGGCTTCTCACCAACTCCAGCGATAAACGGATTATTACCGTCAAGTCTGTCCCATGGACCAAAATTCAACACCGCGAATTTTTTTGACGCAGGATCCGATATACCTTTCAGTAAATCCTCCCGATCTCCGTAAGCCTGCTGCCAATACATCGCATCAATTTCGTTGCCGGCCTCAATGAGCTTGGCTACCAGTTGCCGCTGGTTATCAGACAAGGCATCCAGATTAACGTCGAGCCGAAAAGGTGCGTATTTGTTCAACAATTCGCTGGAAAGATTTCGAGGCACGGTATCATATGTATCTCCCGGCTCACATGCCCAAAGCCCGATACTCAACAAGAGAATCAGGACAAAATTAGAATTGAACTTCATTTTTAATCGGTAAAGTTGGTATAAAACAACAGCGCGGATGACCTGGAAGAGTGGTTAGTTTTTAGTAATTAGTGCTTAAGAAGCATTTCCTACGTACTAATTACTAAACAATAAACACAAATAACTCATTCCAGCACGTTATCCTATGTCCCTATACTGGGACAAATTAGCTTGGCTGGTTGCTACAATTTGAAGATTATTAAACTTTAATGCCAGCTTTTAACATATCAGTTGGCTCATCTTCCCTTGTTCGGCTGTGTGTGTTTTTTGTCTGGCCGGATTTCACCCAGGGTATTTCCATCGTACAGCAAGTCATTCTGGGGACGTACTTGATCGTTTTGGAATACAAGATATTTGTCAACAGATTCTGATTTGCCGGCTTCCTGCATTCATTTATCAGCCATATAATGATTAGCAGAGATATGTTATGAATGGCATAATATTGATACAATCCTACTCATCAGACCCATTCAATTACATCGTTTTATATCACAAAAAAAGCGCTCCTCGAAGAAAAGCGCTATAGTTGTTAATGAAAATATAGTTGTTAATGAAGATGTAGCCACATCGCAATGAAGGTTGTACACAAGTACGAACTTTATCAGTCCAACTTGAATAACGCACGAGCGTAGAGAAAAAGAGTGCTCATTTTACAACTCTTTCTCCCTACGCTCATACACTCAACTAAACAACCATTTTCACACCGCACTATGCCGGCACAACGCTTGATTCTATAACGTCCTCCAGCACACAGCCGGCCGTTGCTTCCGCCGAAAGAATTACCCCCGGCACACCTGCACCCGGATGAGTGCCGGCGCCAACGAAGTACAAACCTTTCACATCTTCGCTTCGATTGTGTGGCCGGAAATAAGCCGTCTGCGTGAGCTTCGGTTCAATCGCGAATGCGTTGCCCTGGTATGCATTTAACTCGCTTTCGAATTCTAACGGCGTGAATACTTCCTGCACTTCAATATTTTCCTTTAACCCATCCATCCCCCAGGCTTCAAGGAAGTTCAGCACACGCTCTGTAAACTCGTCCTTATTGTTTTCCCAATCCGTGCCGGCTGATAAATTAGACACGGGAATAAGGATATAAATACTTTCGCATCCCGGCGGTGCCATATCAGGGTCTGACTTCGTAGGCACATGCAGGTACATGCTAAAATCTTCGGGCAATGGACTGCCATCAAATATATCATCTACCAAGCCTTTATACCGCTCGCTCAAAATCAGCGTATGGTGTTCAAGGTCGGGGAATTGCTTTTTCACACCCAGGTACAACAAATAACAGCTCATGCTGTATTTGATCTTGTCGATCTTCTTGTCCGTCCATTTCTTCCTCCATTTTGGATTCACCAGATGGCGGTAGGTGTGCGCAAAATCGGCATTTGAGACAACCACGTCTGCCGGCATAAATTCACGGTCTACATACACGCCATTGGTCTTTCCATTCTCGATGGAGATTTCCGACACCTCGGCGTCCGTTTTCAAGATGCCGCCCTGTTCGATAAAAAGTTTTTTCAGGGCACTTACAACGGTATACATTCCTCCTTTTGTGAACCATACCCCATCTTTCTGCTCCAGAAATGGAATCATCAGGTAAATAGAAGGAGACCGAAATGGGTGTCCACCTATAAACAACGGGTGAAAGCTAAACATAAACCGATGCCTGAAATCTTTGAAGAATCGGTTTACGTACGTGGTTACAGGCAAAAACGCTTTGAGCTGCATGGCCCGTGGCGTAAAGCGAAGCATGGATCCTGCCGTATCAAAAGGCTGTGCGCCCAGCTTCTTTGTAATCACCTCATCATAGATCGGCGCAATGGCCTTCATAAAGGCGTCGTATTGCTCTGCATCTTTGTGATTAAACTTTCGCATTTGCGCTTTCATCTGCTCCGCATCTCCAGAATAATCGATATACGTATTATCGTGGAAGTAAATGCGATAGTATGGATCAAGCGGTAGCAAATCAAAATAATCAGATGCAGATCGGCCGGCTTGTTCAAAGATATCATCAATGAGGTCAGGCGCAGTAATCAAGCTGGGGCCCATATCAAAGGTGTATCCCTTTTCTATAAACTGATACGCGCGCCCGCCTACTTTCGGACGCTTTTCCAGCAGGGTGACCTGCATGCCGGCAGACTGGAGCCGATTAGCTATTGAGAGGCCACCGAACCCAGCCCCAATGACGATTGCTTCTTTGTTTTTACTAACGAGAACATCTCCGGGAGCACTCATGGGATTTATAGTAATTGCTTAAGCAGAATGACGAAGTTGTATCATTGATATGCTTCCGCACGATCTGTGACACGTTCCGGGTTCAAGGTTTTGCATTATTACCGCGAGGCAGCGGAGAATCGGGGTGCAGACGCGAGGATCGTATCGAGTTTTGATTTCTCTTGCTCATCCAAATTTCCGCCTGACGCTACAAATCGGACCATACTAAAATAAAGTCCGGATGGATAGTCCTTCCTGGCTGTTGGCAGCAAATGCGCCAGAGCCTTCATGTCTTCCTCTACCGTATCACTGCGGCCCAAAAACCTGGGCAGATAATAACAGCTCAACAGTCGCAGGTATCGAATCTCTACTTCAACGGGATGCGTAAGGATCAGCGAATCAAGTGGAGGCAAACCTTCGCGCAGATAATTCATTTTTTTGGGTGGCCAGAACACATGCTTCGCTTTCAACACAGTAAAAGCAGCTTTATAAGCTTGCACTGTAGGCGTCGGAGATTCCATCGTGCCAATCAGTTCTAATGCCTCTTTTATAATCGCTTCATCCTCAACAGCTTCGATATATTTGGCGCGAAGCTCCTCCACAATCTCGTTTTCAGAACGTATCATCAGCGCATTCTCTATGGTACCGTTAGCATCATTGTCATTTCCTATCGGACAAGAAGCAACCAAAGCAGGTTTTGCTAACAATGAAGCAGTTAATAAGGGCACCGCCATCACCGGCGCTGCAAAAAGAAATCCGCTAAGAAAAAGAAGGACAAGTGTGTATAGCTTGGGAGGCGATGAGTGTTTGCCATTATTTGCAATCCCTTTATTCGTGAGATAAAGAGACTGATTGGCGGGAATAAAGGGCCGTTTCTGTGTTTTCCGAAGCCGGTTCAAGGCCCGACTGGCCAAGTACATTTTCTCATACCAGCGTGTATAGGCACGCTTCTGAAAATTGTTATATTTATTCCTGCGGACAGACCTGTGAATGCCCCGGTAAATTTCTGAAGCCACAGCCGCAGCGCGCGCAAATGAAGGCGGAATAGCAGATAGTCCCCTGAAGGCAAAATTGTAATCCGCCTCGGCGCGTTCCAGCAGGTCTTCCATCAGAATCTTGTATGCTTCCGTTGGCTTGAGCGTACCGGCTTCCATGGCAAGCAACTCATCTTTTTCAACACCATGCCGGCGCAAGAGCTCTGCCGGCAGATACAATCTGTGCATCCTTAGATCTTCGCCTACATCTCTTAAGATATTCGTAACCTGCATCGCTTTGCCCAGGGCCGCTGCTCTTTCAAGCACTTCTTTCTCTCGCACACCAAAAAGATAGCACAACCAGATTCCTACAACTGATGCAACACAATACGTATAGCGATTCAGTTCAGACATCGTTTTGAGCTCTACCTTATCAAGGTCTGAACCAACCCCTTCAATCAGATCTTGCACAATTTCATACGGCACACCGGATTGTACAGACCTCGACATAAGCTCATCCAGCCATGTAATGCCAGAAGGAATGCCCTGATATGAAAGCTGAACCCTGCGTTCCCATTCTTTTAGTTGTTTTATAGCTTCTTCTTTTCCATGACTGATGGCGTAGATATCAGCAATGTCGTCCGTTGTTCTACAAAAGGCATAGAGGCGCGTGACGAGCCGGTATTGCTCAGGCGAGAAAAATCGTGCTGCAAAAGAAAAAGAGCGGGAATGATAAGCGAAGTAATCATTTAAATGCTCCGTTTCCAGGAGCTCCGGCACAGGGGTATCCTCTTTATTTTCATCGACAGCTAATTGCGCTTTTTTCTTATAGATGAAATAGGCACAAGGTGCCATGGTCACGGTCGTCAGAATTGCGCTCCACCAGAGACCGCCGGCAATGACCATCAACATCGGTAACAAAAGCACCAACGCATAATATTTGATCATCCAATCAGCCGAAAGCTTGGTAAGCCAACGATCAGATTTGAGCAATTGTAGAGCTGACATTAAAACAAGCCCTGTCACAAACCATCCAAACAGGTTGATCCATGGCATACCATAATAGGCACCGGTTTCGCCCCACTGCCAGTAAGGCGTAAGAAAGCTCATCGCTGGATCCAGCGCTAAATCCCACAGGGTCAACAGCAACGCACCAAACCCAATACGTTTCAACACTTGCTGATTCTCAGGAAAAGCCACATGCGCAAGAAAATAGGCCGGCAAAGCCATCGTAAACCAACTTAACGGAATCAGTATAGGGACCAAATCAAGCCATTTAGGACCGAGCAATTCAGTGTAAGAATACGGGCCAAAAGGAAGTCCTGTAGCTGTCCCTGTCAGTTCGCTTGCCAGACTAATTGCGTACACTGCCGCAAAAGCAGCAAGCCAACGTAGCTGGACGGTTTTGATCAGGTAGAGCGCGAGCACCAACGCCGTAATCAGAATATGCGTCTGTGCAAAAAACGTAAACGAAATGCTAAAAAAATTGGCAAACTGCGGCGTGTGCTGAAGCAGCTCTGGATGCCGGCCAAATGTTGCATATCCAATACCGGCAATTGCTGTAAAAACAAGCAAAAAAACGAGCGGCCACTTGGTAGCCCAAGCCGGAGAAGAATTATTTGACGGGGAATTTATCATATAAAGACTGCTTTTAATGCTATGCAGTTTCTGAATTCAAATGGTGGTCAAGCCAACGACTAAAAGCCGAAGTGGATCGATAGGTATTGATATCTATAAACGGAGGCCGTGCCAGCTGTACCGTTGCGTCATCAGGGAACGTGTATCCGCCGATAGCCAGGTGATAAGGACAATGTACCTCGTAAAATCTAGACAGCATCTCAATAACTCGCTCTGCCTCACTTATCATGCTCGCAGAGGCAAAAGAAATACACACAAGTTCTGCTTTGTACCTAGTTTGCAGTTTTGCAAAGTCATCCGCCGGCATGTTTGCACCAACAAAAATGGCCTGCCAACCTTTTTGCTGTAATATGATCCGAATCGCCTGCGCACCCAGGTCATGATGGTTGCCGGCGTTACACCCTACAATGGCTAGTTTTTGCCCAGATCCTGTCTCTTTCTCTTCGACGCTTTCTTCAACCAGATTATATTCAGTATCCAGACGGATCTCATGCAAGAGGTCCCTAATGGTTTCCGTCATATGGTGCTCAGTTCCAATACTAAGATGATTGGCCTGCCAATCTTTTCCCATTTGCCGAAGCGTTTGAGAAATCAGGTCATCAAAAACCTCATGAAAAGGAATACCCTGCTCCAGACAAAATCTGATTAGTTTCTTGTAATACGTAACTTCACCCTGCTTCAACCAGACATAAGCCAGTTGAAATAGGTTTTCGAAGTTCTTCTTGCTTTGTGCCTGCCTTAAACCACTCCAAACATCCTCAACATGCGCAGGAAACGCTACAAGTGAGCATTTGAGATTTTTTTCCCTGGCAAAGCCCAGGAGATCTTGTAACGTGATACGCCTATGACCGCCCTCTGTGACATCACAAGCCAGGCTTCCCTCTTTACACCATCTTTTAACAGATGATTCATGTACACTGATGAGTTGCGCTGCCTGTTTTGTCGTCAAAAGCGCATAATCGACAATATAAGCCATATAACCGATAAATTGTTTTATATTCATATGCATTATATCATTGAAAGGTTCAAAATACACATATAATCGTAAACGATTTAACATTTCACCGGCCAATTGGCCAAAAAAAGGTTTTTTATGGATTTTGATGTGATTATAGTGGGAGCCGGCCACAATGCTTTAATAACAGCTGCTTATCTCGCCAAAGCGGGATATCGTGTAGGTGTTTTTGAGCGACGGGACATTATTGGAGGGGCCGTATCTACCAAAGAGATTGTACCCGGCTATCAATTTGACCTGGGGGGCAGCGCGCACATTTTGATCCGCCTGACACCGATCGTGGAAGAACTCGAACTGGAGAAATATGGATTGGAATATCTCGAACTCGACCCCCTATTTTTCGCGCCCTTTCCAGATGGAGATTCGATAACAATCTATAGAGACGTCGACAAGACAGCACACGCCCTCGAGAGCAAATACCCGGGGGAAGGCGTTGCTTACAAGCATTTTGTTGATGAGTGGCGTCCGTTTGCTGAGTCTGTACGGGAAATGTTTTTAAGCGCTCCCGGCCCGTTGCAAATGGGTAAAATGATGATGAAGGGAAAAACGCCAACAACAACATGGCAGGATGCCTTGCAAAAAATTTTGCGCCCTTACGGTGATGTTGTTGATGACTATTTCAGCGAAGAAAAACTCAAATCCATGCTTGTGTGGATGGCTGCCCAATCAGGCCCGCCACCGACAGAGCCCATCACGGGTCCGTTTGTACTATGGCATGCCTTATATCATGTAGGAGGGGTGGCAAGGCCGCGTGGTGGATCCGGAATGCTAACCCAGGCACTGGGCCGGCAGATAGAAGACCACGGCGGTCAGATATTTGTCAACGCACCAGTCGAAGAGATTCTCGTGGAGCGAGGAAAAGCCACGGGTGTAAAGGTGAATAATCAGATTTATACCGCCAGGGCTGTTGTATCTGGCACCCATATTCTGGAGACCTACGGCAAATTGCTTGCAACCGAGCATCACCCCAAGGGAATCATGAAAGCCAGGGTTGGCAATGGATTTGGCGCTATTCTCAGACTGGCGCTCGACAAACCTATTTCTTACACCGCACAACCGGGCATTGAAGCGAGAACCGGACTACAATTAATCTGCCGAAACCGCCAGCAGATTAATGCAGCCTATGGAGATTACCTGGCCGGCCGGCCGGCTGCCGATCCACCCATTGTAGCCATGTCATTTAGCGCGGTAGACGACACACTGGCACCACCCGGAGGTGAAGTACTCTGGTTATGGGGACAGTACTATCCGTATGAACTGGCAAATGGAAACTGGGATGAGATAGGTGACGAAGTAGCCGAAAACTTATTGGATACGTTTGAGGCGTATGCGCCGGGGACAAAGGCATCTGTTGTGGGCTCGCTGTTCCAGCACCCGCTGTATCTGGAGCGTGAACTGGGCCTCTTCCGGGGAAATGTCATGCACCTTGAAATGAGTATAGACCAGATGTTTGCGCTTCGGCCCCAAATGGGCATGGCTGGTTATCGATCCAATCTCAAGGGTTTATACTTAACGGGTGCCAGTACACACCCGGGCGGCGGCATCATGGGCGCCTCTGGTCGAAACGCAGCCAATGTCGTTTTAAAAGACCTGGAAAGGAAGAAGGTTTAGGGTTTAGGGTTTAGGGTTTAGGGTTTAGGGTTTAGGGTTTAGGGTTTAGGGTTTAGGGTTTAGGGTTTAGGGTTTAGGGGAAATTTAACTTTTAGCTTTTGACTTTTAACTTTTAACTTTTGAATTCCCCCAACTACTGCATCGTTCAAAAATCAAACACACCAATGACCTACCTGCAGTTTCATTTTGTTTTTATCCTGCCACTGATTGCAGTCTTCATCTGGCTGTACAGAAAAAATGCAGCGCCTGCGGCTGTCAAGCCGGCAATTAAATGGTTATGGGCCATAGCAGCCATAGCACTCGTTTATACTACGCTCTGGGACAACTACCTGGTCTATAGGGGCGTGTGGTATTACGGTCCGGATCGCGTAATAGGCACCATTGGATATGTACCGATTGAGGAATACCTCTTCTTTCTTTTTCAGCCAATCCTGACTGGCTTATTCTTTTATTTACTGGTCATCAATCGAAAAAAGACTGCTTCAGCCGGCCCATCAAACGTACCTCGCATTGTGGGCGCTGCATTCTACTTGATATTGACCGCAGTTGGGATCCTGCTTTTCAGAGACGACTCAACTTTATACATGGCCTTAATTCTCGCCTGGGCTTGTCCGGTTCTCGCGGGACAATGGATCTACGCCGGCAATTGGATTTGGGCTGAACGCCGGCTCTGGCTATGGAGCACCTTGATACCCACCCTCTATTTGTGGGTGGCAGATCGTGTAGCACTGGCCCTGGGTATCTGGTTT
>JBGCEN010000151.1:0-6340 GCA_045106435.1 Rhodothermales bacterium | reverse complement strand
ATCTGCGTTCCTTTTTGCGCCTGATGCGCTGCATCGAACACAAAAAGCGCCTTGATTTGAACAAAAATTGCTGCAAATGCAATCTCGGCCATAGATCGTAGACGGGTTCTGACAAGTTGTTGCTGTTAGAGTAGGATAGATAGGGGAAGATGGGAGGATAACGGTGGATACTTCCTGTCACACTTTCTTCCTCTCAAAAACATACATGACTTGCTATGTTTCATGAAGCAACAGGCCTTGTCAGATAATTCGTTTGTTGATCGTAAAACAGTACGATAAATTACCCTAAACCCTAAACCCTAAACCCTAAACCCTAAACCCTAAACCCTAAACCCTAAACCCTAAATGCTATCCGATTACGACAAAGCTTTACTTGATGGTATACACGGCCCGGCTGCGCGGATGGCAATGTCGATCCTGGTCAGGATGTTGCCGGCTTTTGGGACGGACCGTTTCCTTGACATCGAGGCTGCGCACATCGATAGCTCGTTGTTTCAGGGAGATGCCACGCTTGAATATGCAGAGCGATTGGCGGGGCTTGGGGCCAAAGTTGTGGTGCCTTCAACATTAAATGTAGGCGGGGTAGATGTACACGGGTGGCAAGATTGGCACGTACCCAAAGACTGGGCTGAAAAGTCGCATCGCCAGATGAAGGCGTATCAAAGTATGGGATGTATCCCGACATGGACGTGTGCCCCATACCAGACGGAGCACCGGCCCAGCTTCGGACAGCAGATTGCATGGGGTGAATCCAACGCCATTGCCTTTGCAAATTCCGTGATAGGTGCGAGAACAGAGCGGTATCCTGATTTACTCGATATCTGCGCAGCGATTACAGGCCGTGCCCCGGCAGCCGGATTACATCTCACTGAAAACAGGGCCGGCCAAATCCTTTTTAAACTCACTGATGTGCCGGCGTCGATTCAGTCAGACGACGCATTTTATCCTGTGCTCGGGCACTATATCGGTAAACACGCGCAGGAAGGCATACCGGTGGTTGAAGGATTTATGGTTCAACCCACAGAAGATCAGTACAAAGCACTGGGCGCTGCAGTCGCTTCCTCGGGTGCCGTTGCGCTTTTCCATATCATCGGATGCACACCGGAGGCACCTACCTTCGAAGCGGCTTTTCAAGGAAAGCAGCCGATGCAGGAAATTGAATTAGGCAGAGCGCAACTCGAGCAGGCATGGCAAGAGCTTACAACCACTTCGAGCGAAAAGCTGGATATGGTCATATTGGGCAGTCCACATTTTTCATTAACAGAATTTGAAGCACTAACGCCTCTGTTGGAAGGAAAGCAATGTAAGTCGAATGTCGAATTCCTGGTAACAACCAGTCGGGGCATGCGGCAGTTTGCAAAAAGGGCAGGGCATATAGATGCACTCGAACGGTTTGGTGGGAAGATTACGGTAGATACCTGTATTTTGACTTCGCCCATGCTTTCTGAAGAGACCGAAGCCTTGATGACTAACTCGGCCAAGTATGCTTATTATTCGCCAGGGCTGTTAAATACCTCTATTGTTTATGGCCGGCTGAGTGATTGTGTTAATTCCGCGGTTGCGGGTAAAATTATTTGTGATGGGTCGTTATGGAAACGCAATTGACGGGTGAAGTACTTGTGCCGGGGGAAGCAACAGGCAAATTACTGGTAAGTCAGGATCCACTCAGTTTTTGGGGAGGATATGATGCCGTATCAGGCGAAATCATAGACCGCCGGCATCCCTTGTCGGGTGTGATTGGTGCCGGATGCATTTTGGCCATTCCAGGTACGCGAGGCTCCAGTACAACCACCGCGGTACTCATTGAGGCCTTTCGGCTGGGTACAGCGCCGGCTGGTTTTCTGGTTACAGATCGCGATACGTTTTTGTCGCTTGCTGCTGTTGTTGCCGATGAAATGTATCAACAGGCCGTTCCGGTATTTATGTTAACGGTGGATGCATTTCAACAGCTCGCTGCGGGGCATCAAGTACATCTTTCGGGAGATGGCGAGGTCAGTATTGATGATGGAGGTGTATGATGTCGGCGCTGATAGATATTCAAAACGCAACGGTCTACAGAGGCCGAACCAAGGTATTTGACGGGCTTACGCTGAAGATTGAGGAAGGCGAGAATACGGCTGTTTTGGGACCCAATGGTGCAGGGAAATCAACATTGCTCCGCTTGTTGTCGCAGGCTTTGTTTCCCGTAAAGCAAGCCGGCAGCTTTGTGAAAATACGTGGGAAGGAGCGATGGAATGTGAACAAATTGCGCCGGCACATGGGCATCGTTTCCCACGATCTGCAGAATAATTACAAGGGATGGGTTACAGGATACGATATCGTTTTGTCTGGCTATGATGCCAGCGTAGGACTTTGGCCGCATCAGTCATTTGACCAGCAGCAACGAGATCGTGCCGACGAAATTATACAGCAATTGGGCATAACGTCGCTGAGTACGCGCCGGCTGGAAACGATGTCAACCGGAGAACAACGCCGCTTCTTGATGGCCCGTGCCCTGGTACATGATCCTGACGTGCTCGTGCTGGATGAGCCCACCAGCGGACTCGATCTGAAAGCTTGTTTTCAATATATCGACTTGATACGTTCTTTAATGGCGCAAGGCAAAACCATTGTATTGGTTACCCACCATGTACATGAAATACCGCCTGAAATTGAACGCGTTATTATGATTCAGAACGGGCAGGTAACAAAAGAAGGCCCGAAAACTGAACTCATCAATGGAAGTCACCTGAGTACATTGTTCGATACCAACGTTCGTGTGGTGGAGGCCAATGGTTTTTTTCAGGTTGTGCCTGATGGTCAATGAGACCTGCATAGGGGAGAATCATGAATCTCTCCTACAAGCATTGCGTCATATGACGAAAACTCAAAGTTGAACTCCCACCCATAAAAACGAAACCCATGCCTCCCATGAAACGACTGCTTGCTTTATCCGCTTGCCTACTTTTTACCCTGACCGCCAACGCGCAACATTCGCATGAACATGGACGCGTCATTGAATTTCCTGATATTCCGGGATATCAAACACTGAAATGTGATTTTCACATTCATACCGTGTTTTCTGATGGCAGTGTATGGCCAAACATCAGGGTCCAGGAAGCGCTCCGAGATGGACTGGATGCGATTTCTTTAACGGAGCATCTGGAGTATCAACCGCATGAGGACGATATTCCGCATCCGGACCGCAACCGTTCTTATCATATTGCCATGGAAGAAGCTGCTGATCATGATTTGATCATAGTGCATGGGGCAGAAATCACGCGTGATATGCCGCCCGGACATTCCAATACCATCTTTATTACAGACGCCAATAAATTGATGATCGATGATCCCATAGAGGCTTTTCGTGAAGCAAAACGGCAGGGGGGCTTTACCTTTTGGAATCATCCCAATTGGACGGCGCATCGACCAAATGGTGTTGCTGAGTTGACAGATTTACACAGGCAGCTGATAGATGAAGATTTACTTCACGGCATCGAAGTGGTTAATGATCATACGTATTCTGATGAGGCATTACAGATTGCGCTTGATAACAATCTGACGATAGTTGGTACATCTGACATCCATGGACTTGTTGATTGGGCTTATGAGGTTCCTGAGGGGGGACACCGGCCCATTATGCTGGTGTTTGCTGAGGAAAGGTCACAAGAAGGAATCAAAGCTGCGATGATCGCCGGCAGAACCGTTGCTTATTACCGGCATCAACTCATCGGAAAGACCGAGTACTTAACACCTTTGCTGGAAGCTTCTTTGGTGGTTAAAAGTGCTTCGTACAGTGGAGATACCCAGCTACTTCATGTTGAGTTGGAAAATGTGTCAGATGCTGATTTCTCTTTAAGAAATACATCCGATTACACGCTGCATAACAGCACGGGCATCATCACGATTGAATCGCATCATAGCACAGTGTTGCATGTGAAAACACTGGAGCGAGTGGATGCACTAAACCTCTCTTTCGAAGTGCTCAACGCCATCACAGCCCCAGCTACCCGCGCCGAGGTTACTATTGATGTGGCCGTGGAGTAGATGGGGTAAATTATCAGTTTTCAGTCATCAGTTGTCAGTATTCAGTTATTTAGAGGGAAAACTTCTGAATACTGACAACTGACAGCTGAAAACTGATCACTTCCAACTCACATCTTCCAATATCGATCACGCGTTTCCATGAGTTCGGGATACTTATCGTCGGTGTCTCCGATCGTCGCCTTTAACTCGAGCAGTTCCTCTTTCAATCTGAGCACCACATCTGCATAACGGGGATTATTGTACACGTTGCGGAGTTCATGCGGATCAGTGCGCATGTCGTACAATTCCCAGCCGGGTTGTGTAGGTGTTTCGAGCGCGCCGGGTGCGTCTAGTGGCAGCCCATAATAGAAAATCAACTTATAGTCTTTTGTCCGGATGCCATAATGCGCAGGATTGTCGTGATGGGTCATGTGCATCCAGTAACGGTAGTACGTAGCCGTTTTCCAGTCTGCCGGCGCGTCCTGGCCTTTTAACATGGGCAAAAAGGTGTCGCCTTGCATAAAACCTGGCTTGGAAACACCGGCCATAGACAAAAGGGTCGGGGCAAAGTCAACATTGTTTATAATCGCATCCGACGTACTGCCTTGCGGCACGTAGCCAGGATAACGGACGATAAAAGGAACGCGCAGAGACTCTTCATACATCCAGCGTTTGTCGATGTAATCGTGCTCGCCCAGCATAAAACCCTGGTCAGAGGTGTAAACGATGATGGTGTTGTCGAACTCTCCTGTTTCTTTGAGGTGATCGATGAGCCGGCCTATGTTATCGTCAATGCCGCGGATGGTGCGCAGATATTTCTTCATGTACCGTTGGTAAGATACGCTGGTATACGCTGCACTGTCCAGACTTTGATCTACAAACATATGGTGTCCCATATTGCGCCGTTCGTTGCGCTTGGACACTGAGGTGCCGGCTGTAGCTGTTGCTTCAGAACCATGCTCTGGTTGGAATCGCAGGCTGGTGGGTTCGGGAATTTCATCATCTTCATACAGCCAGTCATATCGCTCCGCATTTTCAAAATTATCATGCGGGGCCTTGAAATGATGCATGAGGAAAAAAGGCTTGTCGCTATCTCGTTGTTTTAGCCACTCCAGTGAAAGGTCGGTGACTACATCTGAAGAATGTTTAGAGTCGTAGCCGGCATAGCGAACCACGTTTTCAGGCCAGTCTCCTTTACCATCAACGCGCAAGATAGGATTGAAGTAAGAGCCTTGCCCGGGCAGCACGGCGTAATAGTCGAACGCAGCAGGTTCTTCTTTGAGGTGCCATTTGCCAATCATGGCCGTTTCGTAGCCGGCCTCTCCAATCAAGGATGCAAGGTGTTGCCTTGCCGGCTCAATCGCGCCATTGAGCGTAGTGACGCCATTCACATGACTATATTGCCCCGTCATCAAGGTCGCTCGACTGGGGGTGCAGATGGAGTTGGTTACAAACACATTTTCAAGGCGGATCCCTTCGGCAGCCAGCCGATCCAGATGCGGTGTGGGGTTCATTACAGCAAGCCGGCCGCCATAGGCTCCAACGGCATGTGCCGCGTGGTCATCTGCCATCATAAACAGAATGTTGGGCCGCTGTGTTTGTTGGGGTGTTTGTTGGGGTGTTTGTTGGGCTAATGCACCTAAAGGAGACAGGAAGAGAATCAGAAATACAATTCGAAGCAGCATGGCAGTGGGGGACTAAGCTCGTTGGGGTTTTGGTACACAGCCAACTGAAACGATTGTTCATCTCATCCTGAACGAATGTCAAGGATCTGTTTAAAATGCCAGATTCAGGTATTTTTAAACGATTGATCTTCGAAAAGATACTTCGCTTTACTCAGCAGGACATGACTAAATACTTGTGCTTGTACCGATGGAGGATGAGCAACACTTGCCACACCCTGTGCCATGTTATAAAAATTACAGGGCCTAATCAACGGCTTGTCTCTATCTCAATACATTGACCTCAACATTGCATCACGGCAGTAAATCCCAGCCTTGCGACTGACCCGTCCAGGGCGAAGTGGCAAAGGAGCGCACAACGCCGGCTTCTTCGTTGTATAACACCGTGTAAGCCGGGCCATCAACGACGGTATCTGTCCTGTCAATGATGATATTGAGGCGTTCGTATCGTCGATCTTGTTGTGTATGCCCAAGCACAAAGCCTGTTTGATAAAGATCCTGGACTGAAGAACTGGTAATGACTCCGTCAATTTGCGTTTCGTTTTCCTGAACTGGTTTGAGCGGGAATGCAAACTGACTAAGCGGGATGATACTGGAAACCACAGCTATTCCGTCAAGGATGTTATCAATCTTGACGGAGTCCTGCCTGATTT
>JBGCEN010000150.1:0-17950 GCA_045106435.1 Rhodothermales bacterium | reverse complement strand
CCTTGAAGAAACGCTTAAAAGAATTCCGACCATTGAACCCAAAGGTCTCAGAGGCGGGACAATTTATTATGATGGGCAATTTGATGATGCAAGGCTTGCCATCAATATGGCTCAAACAGTTGTAGATCTCGGCGGCACAGTAGCCAACTACATGAAGGTGGTGGGCTTGAGCAAATCAAACAATATGGTCCAGGGCGTAGTGGTCCAGGACCAGGAAGGAGGCAAAGACTATACACTTTCAGCCAATGTTGTCATTAATGCGACAGGTGTCTTCAGTGATGCGGTGCGCAAGATGGATGATGCGGAGGCCAAGTCCATGGTTCAGCCAAGTCAGGGCGTACATATTGTCCTCGACCAATCATTTCTGCCAGGCGATAGTGCGATCATGGTGCCCCAAACCGATGACGGGCGCGTATTGTTTGCCATTCCATGGCACAAGCGCATTGTTGTTGGCACCACCGATACGCCTTTGGACAAGCCAGAATTGGAGCCGCGCGCTAAAGAAGAAGAGCTTGATTTTCTATTAGAGCACTCGCAGCGCTATCTGACCAAAGACCCAACTGCAGATGACGTCCTGAGTACCTTCGCCGGCCTTCGTCCCCTCGTCAGAAATCCAGAGGCCGAAAACACCGCCGAAATTTCTCGCGATCATACCATACAGATTTCGCGATCGGGTCTTGTTACCATTGCCGGCGGTAAATGGACTACCTACCGCAAAATGGGTGAAGATGTTATTGATCAGGCGGCCACCATTGCCGGCTTGCCTGAACGTCAATCAAAAACAAAAGACCTCCCTATTCATGGCTGGCACGCCTATTCCTCCAAGTTCGGCGACCTCGACTATTTTGGTGCTGATGCCCCTGCAGTGAAAACACTGATGAAGGAGCAAAAAGGCTGGGAAGAATTACTCCACCCCAATCTCCCGTACCAAAAAGGAGAAGTTATTTGGGCTGTGCGTGAAGAAATGGCCCGTACAGTTGAAGATGTGTTATCCCGAAGAACCCGCGCACTTTTGCTGGACGCCAAAGCAAGCATGAAGATTGCTGCCGAAGTCGCTGGCATGATGGCCAAAGAATTAGGCCAAGACGCCGATTGGGAAAAGGACCAGCTTGATACGTATTTAAAGCTGGCGCAGGGGTATCTGGTTTAGGGTTTAGGGTTTAGGGTTTAGGGTTTAGGGTTTAGGGTTTAGGGTTTAGGGTTTAGGGTTTAGGGTTAATTTAGCTTTTGACTTTTGACTTCCAAAAGGTTCAGAGTGAATGCACGGGGTAAAAAATCACTTTGCATTTGAAAATCACAAATTTGCACTTTGAAATTTAACCCGCTACGCTCCTGCGTTTATCGTCAGTGAACTGAGATCAATTCTGTTGATAATAGAGATGGTGCGCTTTGCCAGGGATTGGCTAATCACCTCTCTTAACTTGCGGAGGGTAAAGGGCCGGGCCAGATATCCATCAAAGCCGGCCTTGGAAAGGATGGCACGTTCTGAAGAACCTGAATATCCGGTCAATGCAATTACAGGGATGGATGCTCCTGATGCAAGCCGGCGAAATACCTTGAGTAATCCCACAGCCTCTACTTCTCTATCCAGTTCAATGTTGTAGAGAATGAGATCTACAGGCAAGGACTGTAACATCTGTATACCAAACCGGGCTGTTTCAACCATCAGCAGGTTGTAGTCCGATTTCAAGAACTGCTTGTAATGCTCCTGCATTTCCAGGTTTTCCTCAAAAATGAGGATGGTTGGCCGCTTAAAAGCTTCGACACGGGTTGGTGTTTTACGATGGGGAGCTCGTGTTGATTTAACGGTTTTGTACAACCGTTTTGGTGATACGCGTTCTACTATTTCCATAGCACTTGACGCCGCTGCTACCCTGTTTGTACTAACTTAGAACACTTCGCAATAGATTTCGAATTGAATTGTGCAGTTAAATGTCGACTGGTACATGTTAGCTAGAGTTGCCCTCACTTCAGGAATTGAAAAGAAAAACACTGAGGACGCTACTGATACCAGGAAAGAGTTGAACTGCGCTAAAGAAGTGCCCGTGTAGAATAGATTTGGCAGTATTTAATTAAGGAGGTGAAGATTTGAAGAATGCACTTGCTAACCTTGGCCGTACTTAAGATGTTCCAAAACAAAAAAACAATCGAGTAAACACATGCCGGCAAAAGCCCAATACGACGTCTTGACATTCGGACGCTCCTCCATCGATTTATACTCCAATGACTTGGGCGTACCCTTTGAAAACATCTCCTCTTTTGGTGCTTTTGTTGGGGGGTCCTCTACAAATATTGCCGTAAGCTGCGTACGGCTGGGATTAAATACAGCATTGCTTACCGCTGTGGGAAATGACCAGGTGGGGAAATTCGTCATGAACTTCCTCAACAAGGAAGGCATTGAGACTGCATTTATCCCTACAATCGAAGGTACAAGAACGTCTGCAGTACTTCTGGGCATTGAACCCCCGGATAGATTCCCGCTGGTCTTTTACCGAGACAATGCCGCAGACTTACAGATCACCATGGATCACGTAATAGAGGCAGATGTATCGAGATTCAAGACGATCATTCTATCTGGAAATGCGCTGAGCAAAGACCCAAGTAAAACAGCTACATTCTTTGCCGCTGAAGAAGCAAACCGGCATGATGTACCCGTAATACTCGATCTGGATTTTCGGGCAGACCAATGGTTTGACCCGCGCGCGTACGGTGTCATGGTTAGGGCTTTGTTGCCTCGCGTAGGCATCGTAATTGGCACCGAGGAAGAGATTCTTGCTGCGAGTTTGCAGAATGCAGATCAGATTTCCATCAAACACCAGCAAGTATCAGCGCCTGAGATCACAGGAAATATTAACGACGCTATTCACAAGATTCTGGATCAGGGTGTTGAAGTACTCATCGTAAAGCGCGGAGCAGATGGTTGCTCGCTGTTTCTAAAAAACCAATCTGAAGAACGGGTCGCCGGCTTTCCGGTGGAAGTATTAAACGTACTGGGCGCCGGCGACGCTTTTGCCGGCGGCTTCACTTATGGCTACCTGAACGGTTGGACGCTACACAAAGCTTGCCGGATGGGTAATGCCTGCGGTGCCATGCTCGTAACCCGCCACGGCTGCGCCAACTTCATGCCCACCGTTGAAGAAGTAACCACATTCGCCGATTCATTCGGGGGCCTGTAAAGGTCGGTTCTGGGTTCAAGGTTGAATGGATGTACAGGTTCATAACCAACCTTGAACCCAGAACACTGAACTCGGAACCCAGCTTTCCTTATTTTCGAGGTTTTTCGAAAATAAGGAAGTGCTGCTGGGGAAGGAAGTCTTTGGTCTCTTTCCATCGCAAGCCCACGTGGCGCATTTCCTTGATGGCCTGATCCTGTGTCATGCGGCGTAGACTGCTCACTGGAATGGTGGGGTCTTCGCCTCTGTATTCTACCAATACAAAGCGTCCACCGGGCCGAAGGGCTGCGACAATATTTTCCATCATCTCACGTGGATTGGAAAACTCGTGGTATGATGAGATGATGATGGCCAGATCAACGCTGTCTGCCGGCAAATTCGGATTTGTAATGGTCCCTAAAATGGGCGCAATATTCGCTACCCCCTCGCCCTGCTGGCGTTCTTTGATGATGTCCAGCATGTCTTGCTGAATATCCACGGCCAGTACAAGTCCATCCGGTACATACGGGCTAAACCGAAATGAAAAATAGCCCGTGCCGGCGCCGATGTCTGCGACCACATCCGTTGGGCGCAATTCCAATGCTTGAATAACTCTGTTGGGAAACTCCTCAGACTCGCGATCAGGCCGCTCCAGCCATTCCGGGACTTCCGGGGTATCGAGGACTTCCGCAATTTCTCTTCCCAGATAAACTTTCCCGCTTCCATCTGGCTCGGTTGGCAGTATCGTCTCGTAGTGCCCTTCAGTAACCGCAGCCGTCTTGCCCGGAAAAAGATCTTCACATCCGACCAAAATGAAGATTAGGGGAATCACCAACAATATCTGTAAAGGCACAATCCTTTTTACAGATAGAAGCGTTGAAGAACCAATATTTTCAGGGGTAAAGTATGGTAACATTCCGGCCCGATACGAACGTCCATGGTTGGTGACAAAGCGTTCTCTTTCATATAAGATCGCTCATAAAGTTCCAGAATATACCTCACAGACGTAATAATAGCGGTCTTAATAGAAATGCCCTAACCCTTTATTCCGGGCTGACGTCATCCTCTTTCAAGCCTCCATCTTCAAGGCAAAAGTGCGAGTGACTTAGCCGGCAGACTGGTACTTCCTGGATGAAGATTAAGACTGTTGTATGAATGTTCAATTATGGACTTGTTTCTTTATGTTTTCTTAAAGTAAGTTCCGGCAGGAAGTATTAACTTTGCTACGTTCCCCATACTGCCTTTTTAGACGCTGACTCTCACCTTTTCATGCGGCATCCACATCGCCGTCGCTTCCTACGCTTCACCTATTTACATGTCGAGATTTCTTTTTTTAATGATCCTCGGAGGATTTTTCCTTTATTCTCCAGATTCATCATTTGGACAGGAGCTGTTCGAAGAAGCTGTTGTAGACGTAGGAAACGTTGGACTTACCGTTACCAACGCCGGCTTCATTGGCAAATCCAATGTCAGAAACAACCCAACTGGTCCCCCTTCGTTTGAGTATCCACTGGATTCAGGGATAGAGCACTTGTTTGAAGCCGGCTTATGGGTGGGCGCGATTCGGAGCGATGGGGTTGTTACAGTAAGAACAGGTGCAGTGACTGCTGCCGGCGGATATAGTCCCGGGGCAAATGGTTATGAATTTGCGCAGGCCAGTACCATTATATCACGATCTACGTTACCCGAATCTGAGTTTTTCACAGGTCAGGCAACCAGCCACCAGGATTTTCTGGCCACGTACGTTGACACCGCAGCCGTGTTACCAGGCACCTCGATACCAATGCCTGACCCACAAGGACGCCTTGGTATGGTTGTAGAACAAGAGTCGTTTGCCTGGAATTTCCCTTTCACTGAATATTTCGTCATTCTGAACTTTGACATTGTCAATATCAGTAATGCCCCCTGGGACAGCGTATACGTTGGATTTTACCATGATATTGTTGTTCGCAACATAAACACAACGAACGAGGGAGGCGGCGCCTTTTTTAACAAGGGCGGATATGGATTTGCAGATAGCCTGTACGCATCTTATGGTTTTAACGCCGGCGGCATAGAAGAAACCATCAATACGTATGGAGCAATTGCTTTTATGGGTGCGGAATGGAAAGAGCCGGCCACTGGACAAAAACGGTTCTTCCATCCTCGGCTGGCAGAAGAATATATTCGTGACGGATATGCTCCACCTCAAATAAATCCTCGATGGTGGCTTTTTGGCGGTGGAATAGAAGACTTTACCGTCCCTTCTCTGGACAACGAGAAATACCGACGAATGGCGCTCCCTTTCCCGGACCCAAACAATTTCTCGTCTGAAACAGAATTTGAAACGGCCCAGGAAGATTGGTATGAACGCATAAGAACGGACGGACAACAAGCTGCTGGCAACTGGATAGGCATGACCCCTATTGGCCCTTTCTCGCAAGTACTGCCAGGTGATACACTCACCGTAACTTACGCAGTGGTGGGTGCGCTCAAAACAGAGGAATTTCAGGAACAAGCAGGAAAGCCTATAGACACTCCAGAATCGAGATCATTACTCGAAAACAATATATTATGGGCGCAACGCACATATTCAGGAGAAGATAACAATCTGAATGGGAAGTTAGATATGGGAGAGGACGTCAATAACAACGGCGTCTTAGATAGATATTTGATCCCCGAGCCGCCAGCCTCTCCCCAGATTCGGGCTGAATTTGTTTCAAACGAGACAAATGCTGACAGTCCTCAGGATACGCGCGTTATAATATATTGGGACCGCAGTGCAGAAGAATCCACAGATCCGGTTACTGGTCTCAAAGACTTTGAAGGATACAAGATCTACAGAACAAATCCCGGCGACGACCAATCTGGAAATATTCTTGACCAAGCAACATTGATTGCACAATTTGATACGCCAGGAAACGAAACTGGATTTAACAATGGTTTCCAGGATATCCGACTCGCGGAGCCGGTTACTTTTGAAGGAGACCCAACCGAATACTGGTACCGGTTTGAAGCTAATAATTTGTTAAATGGTTGGCAGTACTTATTCACAATTACAGCGTTTGACACTGGAGATAAACAAGCTGGTTTACCCTCCTTTGAATCATCCCGAATTGCGAATGCTACCCGTATCTTCCCTGGCACACCGGCCAACGATGACAACAATTTCAAGGTAGGGGTCTATCCTAATCCCTATCGGATTAATGCTGCATGGGATGGTAATACGTCACGTACCAGAAGACTCAACTTTTACAACTTACCCGCGTTGTCCGAAGTCCGGATTTACACGCTGGCTGGTGAAATTGTGGCTACATTAGATCATGATGCCAGTTCATATACAGGAGATACGCGTTGGTTTGATGATTTCAGCGCAGATAACCGGCGACTACCTGGCGGTGAGCACGCCTGGGATTTACTATCAGAAAATGGACTTAGTCTCACAGCCGGCCTTTATTTATACACAGTAAAGGACCTCAATTCTGGGGACGTTCAACATGGCAAATTTGTAATTATAAAATAGTTTAAGCCCCCTTTTCACACTCAACTAAACGAACCATCATACTCACTAACACTTGATATAAAATGTTACAAAACGCTAATAAACTCTTATTGCTGCTGCTAATGCTAGTAGTCGCATCACCTGTGCTGGCCCAGGACATTACATCGGTCAGAGACATCAATGCTATTCCGGACAGTCAAATAACGACGCTCCAAACCAGCGCTGAGAATTTAACTGGTGGCGATATTTCTGCCAACATATTCAACGAAACATTTGGCACAACAGTAACGATCGTTGTTGTTCTTACATCAGACCCTAGAAACTCAGGACTTGCCGGCCTCGATGATGCTGGTCAACCAGATCGTGTACATATGTTTGGTCGGGACACCTCCTCAGTTAGCCTTGGTAATGAAGGCATGGGCATTCAAATTGTAGACGGAGCATACGCTACAAATAATTTACTCAGCTTCGGACTAGGAGAAGTAGTGAAAATCACAGGGACAATCGACGCATTTCAAACTGTTATGCAGATTTCACCTGAAACAATTGAATTTCTTGGCCTCTATAGTGACCTAGGTTTACCAGATTCGATTCTGGATCCAGTGGTTGTTACAACTGACCAACTGAATTCAGCCGTTGGTACAGAAGACGGTGTTCAAACAAATTGGGCCAATTGGTCTGATTACCGTGCCCAGTTTGTTCGCTTGGAAGGTGTTACACTACAAAATCGTCTTTTGAATAACCCTGATCGTCCTGACTTTTATGTATCCAGTGACGATGGAACTACTGTTTTGAATTTCTATGACACAGGACTTCAGTTCAGAAATGACAGGGATGATTATCCTTCAACATTCAACAATAGCGACATCTCAATGTTGGATGATTTCACACCACCACCACCTGGATCAGTCTTAAACCTTCAGGGATATTTACTCATGCAGCCTTTTGCTGACCAAATTGGCCGTAGTGTGCCTGATCATGGTTTAGTAAGCATCGTTCCTTTTGAGCGCAGAGGATGTGAAGATGAAACTTCTAATTTCCGATGTGACCTTGAAGTAACAGAGACTCCCCCTTCGTTCACCTCTCTCATTGGTCCTACCAGCGTACCTGATGGAAGTGAAGGCGTTACAATCTCTTTCACAGTAGAAGCTGATCCAAGCCGTACTATTGATTCCGCATCATGTACCTATACAACATCGGAAGATGCCACTGAACAAACAGTAGATGCCTCTCTAAACGGAGATGCATACGAATGTGTTATTCCAGCACAAGGTGATGGAGTATTTACTCTGTATCAGGCTAGCGCAACTGACAACACTGGTGCAGAAGCTCTTTCTGAAACAGAGGAATATCGTACGCTGGTTGATGGTATAGATTCGATTTCAGACGTGCAAGCTACTATCGATGAAGGTCGTGGCAGCAGTCCGTTTGATGGATTTGATGCTGTAGCTATGAATATTATTGCTACGGTTCAAAGTGATCCGGGCACTTCTGGATTTATTGTTCTTCAGGACAATGCAGATCTGGATGCGTGGACTGGCATCACACTTTTCGAAAGTGAAACAGCACTTGAAAGAGGTGATATCATTGAAATCACCGAAGCTGATATTAGCGAGTTTAGAGGAGCAACGCAGTTAGGCAATGCGACCTACACAGTTATGTCTTCTGGCAACGAAACACTTGGATATAAAACAGTCACTACAGACGTTTTATTAGACGAGGCAATTGCTGAAGCGCACGAAGGTATGATGCTTCAGTTTGACAACGTAACCATCACTACGCAAAACGCGGATAACCCAGACGATAATACTGCAGCGAATTTTGGAGAATGGGGAATATCATCTGACGGGACAGTTGAGAATCAACTTCGTGTGGATGATGGTTCAGATGCACTTGCTTCAGATCCTGAACCCTTCGACGGTGTACCCGCTGGAGTTAATTTTGAAGTAATCAACCGATGGGGAGTATACAGTTTCCATAGAGGTTTCTTATCCGAGTCATTCGGTAACTTCAAACTTATTCCCGAGAGCATTGAAGACCTTGGCGAAGTAACCAATGTAGCCAATGAAACCGGAGACTTACCAAGTAAATTCTCGCTTGAGCAGAACTTCCCAAATCCGTTCAACCCCACTACTTCAATCACTTATGCAGTTCCAGCCACAGGCCATGTGACGCTAGAAGTCTATGATCTTCTAGGACGTACTGTTAAGGTTTTAGTAAACGGTGTTGTAACCGTTGGTGAATACACGCATCAGTTTGATGCAGCTGATTTGCCGAGTGGTATGTATTTGTATCGGTTTACTGCCGGCAACCAAACATCAACTCGGAAGATGCTCTTACTGAAGTAATCTAACGTGCTCGTTTTCAACCGGAATTTAGCTGCCAGTCTTTTTAGACTGGCAGCTAACAGCCGGTGAAACGCTATTGTGACAGAATTCCTTACCAATCTAGCTTTCTACTCCACACCATCTAGTGAATCAATCTTTAAGCATATCTTTCTATTTAGTATTAGTCAGTCTATGTATTTTGCTCATAGGTTGTGATTCAGACATATCAGGAGTTCCATTAGAAAATCAAGCACCAGAAACGCTGCTGAGTGTGAGGGACACCTCTTTAATTGATAACATTTCCGAAGCGAATCGACTTACAAGTACTGTATTTGCTTCCTGGTCGGGAGATGACCCCGATGGCTTTGTTCAAGCCTTTGAGTTCAGGTTTTACGAACGAAACTTATTACCTGGAGAGGAAGAAGGTTGGACAAAAACCATTTCAAATGATACGCTTATTCTCTTACCCATAGAAAGAGGAGCAAGAACCGCGAATGTTGCTTTTGAAGTGAGAGCCATTGATAATGAAGGAGAAAAAGACCCATCTCCTGCGAAAACTGTATTCCCTATTCAAAATAGTCCGCCGTCTTTACAGCTAAGCTCTTTTGACCTGCCACCAGACACCACGTTTGGACTTTTCTCTTTTGCCTGGAATGCGAAAGATCCTGATGGGGATCAGAATATCACAAAAATCGAAATTAGTCTGAACGATTCAACTTCTTTTATATCTTTACCCCCCGACGTTGATTTTGTGACTTTCAGGGCAACGAACCTTGGTAGAGATGTAGCTTCTGGTGAGACCATTGATAGCGACATCTTTTTGGGAAGAGGCTTTGTTTCTTCTGATCTCACGGCCCCAAATTTGATTCTAGAGGAGATCAATACTTTTTATGTCCGATCTGTTGATGCTACTGATACAACAAGCACTCTCCAGAGATTTGAATGGTATGTAAAAAAATCTAACAGCAATGTGCTTTTTGTAAACGACTACAGAAAAGCATCCAATCCTTTGGTACAGGCTTATCACATCAGCCTGCTTAAGGAGTATTTACCAGAGGCAGTAGAGATCGATACGTGGCACATCGCAGAACCATTTGTAACTGGTAATGCGGGTAATGCACCCCGCTCTGATGCGTTACCGCCTAACGCAGCCCCTACTTTGCAGAATTTCTTTAATGAGTACGAGTACATTTACTGGATAACAACAGCTTCAACGAACAGCGTACAAGGCAACAATCTGCCACTGGCTGCCAGCGTTATGGACGGTTTTTTTAATCGTGATGGAAAACTCATGGTGCACTCTCCCATCACGCTACCAAACGACCCAGAGAATAATCTGAATAATCCAGCCGTCGCGATCCTGCCAGTAAACCAGCTTGTGTTGTTACCAGATTCCCTTCGCCGGCTCAGTTTGCCCACGGGTTCTTTACTGACACCGCTCAACATGCTGCCCGGTACCAGTGAGCCGCTTCCAGAATTAACAATCCAACAGTTTATTATTGGCGCCTTACCCTTTGTGGCAGATGGTGCAAGCACCATCCCGCTTTATGATGGTGCATACCGGTACCTTGCGCTTAATAACAATCAAGGACTGTGGCCAGGTCCGTCGACGGTTGCTTCAATCAGTGCAGATCAAAGGATAGGTATTTTCACCATTCCGATGGTCAATGAACAAACAGGTAATCCATTGCTCACTGATGCGAATGGAGATGGAGAGGCCTCAAAAAGCGCCGTTAAACTCATGTTAGAAAGCTTAGGATTTCCAAAACGCTAATTCTTGATGATACAAACCCGCCCATATTTCCGGACTGCACTAATCTTCTGCTTGATGCTTGGGACCCTTGCGTTTTCTGCATTGGGCCAAGGTAGAATTGCCGGCACCATTACCGATGCAGACAATGGTGAAGCATTGATTGGCGTAAATGTTATCGTAGTCGGGACAGCCAACGGGGCAGCTACTGACCTTGATGGGAAATACGAAATTAGCAATTTGAGTGCCGGCGACTATTCACTTAAAGTGTCTTATATCGGTTACCAAACCAAGCTTTTCACGGCCATCTCAGTAGCCAATGGACAGACAACAACACTCGATATACCATTAGAAACTGCTGTCTTGTCTTCTGATGAAGAGATTATCATTGTTGGAGAAAAACCACTCCTTGACGTTGAAAATGCGTCTAGCTCTGTTTCTATTTCAAGTGAGCAGATTGCTGCTGCTCCCGTAAGGGATATTCAAGGGGTCGTTGCAGCCCAGGTAGGCGTGGTACAGGATCCTACGGGCTTATATATCAGGGGTGGGCGAGCCGATGAAACAGGCTTTATCGTGGACGGCGTCTCAGCAAAAGATCCGCTTGCCGGTACTGGATTTGGCCTTGATATCGGCACAAATTCGTTTAGTGAGGTAGAAGTAACAACCGGTGGAATTGGTGCCGACGTAGGAGATGTGACGTCCGGTGTAGTCTCTGTCCGAACCCAGGACGGTGGCGATAAATTCGAAGGATTTTTTGCCCATAAACGGGACAACTTCGGATTTAACGAAAATGCAGATGCAAACTTCCTGGAAGAAACCTACGAGCTAAATTTTAGTGGACCTATTATCAAAGAAAAACTACGGTTTTTCATGTCGGGGCAGGTGCAGCTATCAGATGGCTTTACACGACAGACATCTGACCCTGACCAAGTTCGCTCGTCTCTGGTTAACGGTACCTTTTTTATGCCGCGCGCCGGCAATCGCTGGAATGGTATTGCAAAACTTACATACGACGTTAAACCAGGTATAAAAGTCCAGACATCCTATCAGCGGTCTCTTACCGTAAATCAAAACTCACGGATGTTGCAGGTTACAGGTAATGATGCCGTTGTTTCGCCTGGGTTCCAGTATGCGTTTGTGTTAAATCCGGACAATGCAAATACGTATGCGCACGACAACATCATTGCTTATCTAAAATGGTCTCATGTCCTTAATGAACGTTCATTTTATAATATTCAGTTAAGCCGGCTCTTTACAAGGCTACGTGCCGATGCCAATGGACGTGATTGGCGACCACAGAACGTCACTTCTGAGCTAGATCCGGAGAGTATTGTTACCTATCCGGCCAATCTTTTCCTTGATCAGGCCGGCGCACCCATTGATCCCAATGGACTCTTCGTACTACCAGGTCCTGGTCTCATTAACAATGGTGGATTGGCAACGCGCTTTCACGACCATTTTGCTGAAGAAATCACCCTAAAAACTACGTACACCCTCTTCTCTCAAGACAAAAGTAATCAGACAAACGTTGGGTTTGAATTCAAGTTTAATGATTATCAGTGGATTGATGTATTGCGCCCCTGGGTTGGTGCGCCTGTAGGTACCAGCGATCAGGGTACTACAAGTTCAAATAGGCTTGGCGAAAGCTCTGATATCTGGCGTGTGAAGCCCAAGCGTGGTGCATTTTTTGGCACTCAGCAAATTCGCTACCGCGGTCTGATTGCCAATCTGGGCATGCGGCTTGAGTACTGGGCACCAGGGAAGTATGTAGATGATCTCATTGAAAATCCGTTGGCCCCTATTCTAGATGGTATACGGGAAGATTATAAAGACAATACGGTTTCACTCCTTGGACTTCGTTATAAGCTTCGGTTGTTGCCAAAACTCAGCGTATCCTTTCCGATACAAGACAACCGGGTAATGTTTTTCAATTATGGTCATTCGACGCGTGTCCCTCACCCTACGTTTGTCTACACAGGACTCGATCCTTTTTTCCAGGACAGATCTTTCTTCTCCGACTTGGGCAATCCAGACCTCAACCCGGAAGTTGATATATCTTACGAATTAGGGCTCCGCAATCAATTCTCTAGCAATGATGTGTTTAACATCACAGCATTCTGGAGGGATAAATTTGACTTTATTACCGTCTCTAATGTCATTGTCAAAGATCCCACCGGACGCGATGTGACAAGAGCATTCCGTATAAACGGAGACTTTGCGCGAGTACGCGGGATTGAAGCCAGCTATTTGAAACGCGCCGGCGACTGGTTTCAAGGACAGATATCGGCATCGTTCTCAAAAGCAACGGGTCTAAGTTCTACAAACAATGACGCCTTGAGTGATTTCCTTGCTAATGGAGACATTGATAATACATTTGAAACGCCTTTAGCGTGGGACAGGCCTTTCGATTTGAAAGCAAGTGTGACATTCTCGTATGACGAAGCTGATCCTCTTTTAAATATTCCTGGTTTAAACAGATTTAAACTCTTCCTTTCTTCTACTTTCAGAAGCGGTCAACGATATACCCCGGTAATCTTCCGTGGCAATGAAGTAAACCCATTTTCTGGAGAAGCTGATTGGCGACCGATTTACGAAGTTGATCCTGATCCTGCCAAAAGATTTTCAAAAATTGGAGAGCCCTGGTGGTGGATTGACCTGAATTTCCAACGGGCCTTCAGGGTGCGTGAATCTGATATCAGGCTCACACTGGAGATCACCAACCTCTTTAACCAGGTAAATGGTGTGATTGTAAATCCAGTAACAGGTCAGGCGTACCCCAATATCGATGCAACCAGCACAAATTTTATAGACCTGCGCGGCAATACAGATTACGATGTGACCACAAATACAAGGGATCTTAGATATGAGGATCCAAATGCGAGTGGTACCCCACCTTTTAATCCAGCCAGATTTTTGCCTCAGCGACATATTGTGCTGGGCATCTCGTACAAGTTTTAACTGCCAAACCTGAAGTATTTATTCTGAAACAATGAACAGCAGACTATTCATATTGCTGGCGTTTCTGTTGATGCCCTGCTCAGTGCAGGCTCAGTTGTTGCCAAATCTTGGCGGCGACCGTGCCGGCACCTCAGGTTTCCAGTTCCTTAAAATTCCTATTGATGCGCGTTCAGCTGCAATGGGTGAGACCGTAGTATCCAACGCGTTTGATGCGAGTGCACTTTTCTGGAATCCAGCATTGGCAGCGCATCTCACAAACGTAAACTTTGGTATCAGCCACGTCTCTTACTTTGTAGATGTGACACTAAATTATATCGGGACAACGTATCACCTCGATGGTCCCTCCTTAACCATAGGTCTTAGTCTCCAAACACTCAGTTCGGGTAACATGGAGGTAACAACAGAATTTGAGCCATTTGGCACAGGCGAAACGTTTAGTCTTTTTGATATGGCAGCTGGCCTAACCGTAGCACAAAATCTAACAGATTTGTTTAGCTACGGTGTCACTGCAAAGTACATTCGTGAGAGTGCAGCCGGTATAGACCAATCGACTCTGGCTTTTGATCTGGGTATATATTATCGCATTGGCACTACAGGCGCTCAAATGGCTGTTTCATTACGAAACTTTGGCCTCGACAGCTTCTCAAATGGTAACATCTCACGCGGAGTAATTGATGACCCATCTGTAGTTATTGAGGATGATCTCGAATCGATTACGCTTCCAACAACATTTCTGCTGGGACTCACCTACAATGTTTTGCGTGATGATCAGACCAATGATTTTCTTGTATCTGCTCAATTGAACAACCCGAATGATAACGCAGAAAACTGGAATCTCGGTTTGGAATATATCTGGCAGCAGCTACTCGCATTACGACTTGGCTACCGATTTGGCATCGAGGAATATACTATCCCAAGTGCCGGCATTGGACTCAACCTTCCATTTTTAGGCCCAGACATCCGGTTTGATTATGGATTTAGTCAGCTGGAAAGATTAGGAACTATACATCGTATTAGCCTGATTACCGCCTTTTAAAAGCCTACCAACACGCCCATAGCATGTTTAGAAGCTGGTTTAACATTGTACTTCTTTTGGTCATCACAACAGGCCTGCTTACAGGATGTGATGATCTTTTTGGATCAAAACAAGATCGTACAACAGAAGAAATATTTGACGCCGGCCGCATCGAGCCGGGACTTATCAGCGAGGTAGAGTATGTACCGTTGGCACCATTCTTCACGCTGTCTGGTGACTTGTCGCCGCTCCAGGCTCCGACTGATGTCTATGCCGGATTCGATGAATTACTTTATGTTACAGATGCACGCGGCTTACACGTGTACGACCTTGCCGGCCGGCCGGCCTTATTCCTGGAAATCGCCGGCGGTGGTACCTCGGTTATCCAGGACCGTCGCTTTGATGTTTATGTTACTGCAAGACGCGATACCATGCTTAACGGACAAAACTGGAATCTTCCGGTGATCATCCGCTATTCTGGTATTACTACGGGCAATCCACGTATAGCTGACATTATTTGGCATCCCTTCGATGACGACTCCAGGAAATTCAACCGTCCTGATCCCATATCTACAGATGAAGAAGTTGAGTTTACAGGTGTTGGTGTTTTGCATAATAATTCCATCTATGTATCTCGACGAGGCCCAATAAATGATCGGACCTCGGTCATCCTACCACATAACTCGATTCTGAATTTCACACCGGATGGTATTAATGTGGGTGCCATTCTAGCTTTAAACCCAAACAGAGCAAGTCTAAGAAGTGCAATTAACCCAGCAGATGTGCTCACTTTTGTACAACCGCCACAACGCTCGTCTTTTTCAACTGATCAACATTTCATCATCGCTCAATCTGCTGCTACATCAGGAGATCCTCAGGACATTACTCCAGGTCAAGAGCTATCTTTTCCAGTGTTATCTATCTTGGCTGTGCAGACAAATGATGGCATTGATTACCGTCCAGACACCCAGCGCCTCCAGAGCGCATTCAATCCGAACGGCGGAGAAGGTTTTTTGTACGAAGAATTTAAGTTCTTGAATCCATCCGACCTTGCGTTTGCTGCTGATGGTACAAACTATCTTTATGTGCTTGACTCGGGCAAAGACAGTCTTTTTGTATTCACTTCCGCCGGCGTTGAAGGTGTCGCACCACCGCCAGGATCTCAAAGCACTACCCCCGTACCTGTGTCCTTTGGTGGTACCGGAGACGGCGCTTTACTTTTTAACAATCCAAATGGCGTAGCCTATTACGATCGTATCGTTTATGTCGCAGATACAGGCAACAATCGCATTTCACGTTTTAAGTTGAACACAGACTTTGAGTAACATTTCCATCTCCCACAATCCAGGCTTTATGTCCTTTCTAAAACCGTCGCTATTGCTCGTTCTTTTTCTTGTACTGCCATTCGTTTCCAGTAATGCACAATCCATAGACACCATTGGCAATGACGCCACTTTGGATATTGCTACCTGGAATATTGAGTGGTTTGGCAGCACCAATAATGGACCATCAAACGATCAATTACAAATTGATAATGCTGCAAGAGTCATTGCAGAAACGGGCATTGACTTATGGGGCGTTCAGGAAATAGCAGACGCCGATGATTTTGCAAGTTTGCTATCTGCCCTGGGTGATGACTTTGATGGCACACTCGCCACAAATAGTGTAGAGCAAAAAATTGGCTTCATCTACAACAAGAACACAATCCAGGTAAGACAGGTTGGCCACATTCTAGAGTCATTTACTCGCCCATTTGCATCAAGGCCCCCACTTCAATTAGAAGCAAGCATTACGCTACCAGACACAACGGTAATTGTTACGTTTATCGTACTACACATGAAGGCCTTTTCAGATGTGGAGAGCTATGAAAGAAGAGTAGAAGCATCCAGCAGATTAAAAAACCATATTGACTTTACATCGCTCGATTCTGAAAGAGTTATTGTGCTCGGGGATATGAACGATGAATTGGAGCAATCAACCTCTGGCGGCCGGGTCTCTCCCTATGATAACTTTATCATGGACCCCGAAAACTACTTCTTTGCAAGCTTGCCATTAGAGCAATCTGGAAGTGGTTCGTTTTGCAGTAATTCGAATTGTACCAGTACAGGGAGTATGCTCGATCATATTATGATGACCGACGAATTGTTTAATGATTACATCACCGGTTCAGCCGGCTTCATCCCTGACCTAACAGATGAGATAAGCTTCTTCGGGAACTCCACCTCCGACCATCTACCCGTACTTGCACGGTTTGACTTTGGCCAGGTTGTACTCGACGCGGAAGATACCCCTGCGCATCCAGATCGTATTCTTGTAGACGCCCCTTACCCCAACCCGTTTTCAAACACAACGACAGTATCGGTTCAGTTTGCTGAGCCGGCACACGTTCAGGTTGAAGTGTTTGATCTCCTGGGCCGGCAAGTTGACACCATCGCTGATCAGTTTACAAACCCGGGCACCTATCAGTACACGTTTTCACCCGACTCAGCACCGCGAGGCATCTATATGATTCGCGTTTCTGCTGATGGATTTGTAAAAACGATACCAGTGACCCTGTTGAATTGAGTGCATTTTTTCAACACGCCGGAAAGAGCAAACAGATTCGTTTTTTCACTCTTTCTCTCTCCCCCCTCCTCATTTTAAAGGGCGTGCCTTAACATCATCCTGAGACGATACTAGTGCTTTGTCAGCGAAATAACTGAAGGTATTCTTTTTTTCTGATTTCAGAATATCGATCAGGGATTATTGATTGTTGAACTTTTTTGAGGAGCCTGAATCTACCAGGAGTACTTCTGCAATCGCTAATCCTTGATTGATATTCTGAAATCAAAAAAGGTTAACCCTATTTATTTCGCTGACAGAGTACTAGTTGCTAGTGGTTTTTAATCCAAACTCGAACCACACCAGCATGGCGTCCACTGTATTCCCGAAAGGAAAGCCTGCATCTTTGTAGCCATCCATCGTTGTCCGATAAAAATCCGCTATAACCCGGCGAAGATGTGGACTGGGAGGTGGCAAAGAATCAGATTCAAGGTCACGTTCGTTGTTGTCCATTTGAATAGCCTGCGATAAAGTCCTCATTTCTATAGTCCCTTATTTTATCGGCTTATTTCTGAAAAAAAAAAAGAAAAAAGGGAGCAATCCTTCTAGCATTCTGATAAACCAGTATGGCTGGACAAAAGTTGACGGGAAGATGGGATGACGGGAGGATTTTTTATTGTTTTCCTCCGGTCTCCCCTTCTTCCCGCCAATAACTCGATTCGTACG
>JBGCEN010000149.1:0-6183 GCA_045106435.1 Rhodothermales bacterium | reverse complement strand
CTATTCCGTCCTGCACCGGGAATGACGAGCAAGATCGGAGAAGACTTGGAGAAACTCTGTGGGCGTACATAATGCACGGTGAGGCCGGCCTTGCCATAGTCTGGCAAGTGGAAAGAGCCAACACCTTCAGGCAGTGTTTCGGGGTTATCACCCAAAGTATGATTAACCGCATCAGTGCCTTCAAAGCAAGAAGTGGTGCCCTGTGCAAGTGACAAGTTCGGAGTAATAAAAATGGCAAAGAATAGTGTTATTAATCTGCCCAAGAGCCTTCCCAAGTTTTTGCTCACGTTGGCCTCCTTGTTTTCTGGTTGACTGACAGGGCTTTGTGTTTCCAAGCGAAAAACTCGTTTCATTGAATTCTCATCAGGCTCAACTGAGTTTCCGGTAAAAGCCTGACTTTAAGGCGTCATTCGATATTAGGATATCCTTTTCTATCGTTCTGACAAGAGACATTAAGTTAAAAAATAGCTGGGAGCACTTATCTATGATTTTCCACCAGTTTACTTGCCGCCATGCACCAAAGATAACATTTTTGCAAAGTGACTTTAGGCTCGACAGGGCCAAACCATTGTCTTAACCTGACTGAAGATTGAAGCCCGACAATCATTCCAATTCAGAACTCGTGCTAAAAACGGAAAACGCCAAAGTCGTGCCAGTTGCAGATGTTGATTGACAAACCTAGGTATTTTCCTAAGGTGCAGTTACTGAGAATTCGCGTTGAAAACAAACGATAATATACGTGTATGCTCACGGATCTGTGGAGGCCTTTGAGTTGGATCAACGCGTGTATGATGAGAGTGTCGGAAACAAGGCTAATATTCTTGTTGTTGATGACAATCTAATCAATAGAAAAAAGCTTAGTAGAGCGGTTGAAGCACTAGGACACCAAGCAGCTGTAGCTGAAGATGGAACTAAAGCATTGTCTATGCTTTTAGAAGGTAACTTTGATGCAATTCTTCTTGATATAATCATGCCTGAAATGGATGGCTTCGATGTATTGGTCGAACTTTCCAAAGACAGTGTTCTAAGAGATATTCCGGTTATCGTAATTTCGGCACTGGAAGATGAAACTTCCAGCGTCGTCAAAGCTATCGAATTAGGCGCAGAAGATTTTCTTCCCAAGAGTTTCGATCCAGTTTTGTTGAAAGCACGGCTTGATGCTTCTTTAACGAAAAAAAGATTTCGTGATCAGGAGCGCGAATACTACTCGCGCATAAATCGCCTCACTGAAGCAGCAGGTAAACTTGAAAAAGGTCATTTTGATCCAGAGGATCTTGAACTAGATGATCTTGTTAACAAAACAGATTCTCTTGGAAAGTTAGCTGCAGTTTTCAGAGGAATGGCTAATGAGATCTACCAACGGGAGCTAAAACTAAATCACACAATCCATGTTTTACGGGGCAGTCTACTGGTCTTGGCAATTGGAGTGATTTGGGGACTTACACCCGCGCTGGGTAGACTTGCTTCAGGACTTGGATCAAACCCTATTGGTTTAGTCATTTGGACCAACTCGATTTCCGGCGTTTTTCTACTGGCAATCGCAGCGTATAATAATAAATTACCCAAACTCAATATTAAAGATATCGCATATTTTATTGTCTGGGCCATCATTGCAGGCGTGCTACAGCGAACCACGACTTTTATCGCAAGTAGCCATATAGAGGCCTCAATGCTGTCTCTAATTTTAACACTTCAAGGCTTTATGATATTTGCATTTGCGACAGTCATGCGAATAGAAAAGGTCTCGACCAAGAGATTGATCGGATTAGCTATCGGCTTGTTTGGTGTGGCGCTGGTACTTTGGTATAAGTTCGACCCGACAGCGAGCGCCGGAATTGGCTGGTTATTATTTGCGTGCTTAATCCCATTTTTCCTCTCTCTGGAAGCGCTTCTTGTAGCAGGTCGACAACCTAAACATGTTGATGAAATTGCCGCCGTTGGCCTTATGATGTTGTTCTCGTCAATCATTTTATTGCCAATTGGCTATGCTCGAAATGATCTCATGGCCCTGAGTTTTGACATAGGACGCATGGAAATTTTCGTCGCTTTGATGGTGTTCGTCTCAACTTCTACTTACATCATGATGTTGTATTGTATAAAAACGGCCGGTGCCATTTTTTACAGCCAAAGTGCGTACACCACTACAATCGCAGGTGTTGTTTGGGGCATGCTTCTGCTCAGTGAAGAGTTATCTGTATTAGCTTGGGTCGCGTTTGTTCTTATTTTAATTGGCATGTATTTAGTAGAACCAAAAGCAGATGACAAAAAAATCATTATCCAACGAAACTTTGATAATTAAATCACGATTGGCCTGTATGGCTTCTGGGGAAATTAATGGCGACCAAGGCATCGATACATCGGGAGCATTCAAATAAACGAGCTGGGATGAAGTCCCTGTTTTTAACGACCATTCGCGCAAAACTATTGGCTTACCTCCTCCCGTTCCTACTGATTGTTACCACGGTAGTGTTTGGTTTGTTTGAGTTAAATGCACGTGAAAACGACCGAGCGCAACTGCAAGCCAAACTTGACAGATTAATCACCATACAAGCGGCCGTGTTGTCCGACCCTTTATGGAACGTTGCCAATGATCAAATTGATCTCATTCTAACTGCTCTTAAAACTGATGAGGATATTTTATTTGCAACCGTATATGACGAAATAAACTTGATCATTTCTGACATTGGGGTTGTAGAGAACGATGATGATGTGCATTTTAAAGCCAAAAAGGAAATTACGTTTGGTGATGATAATGACCGAGAGATAATCGGCACGCTGGAAATCGGGTTTACCGATACAAGTCTTGCAGCAAAAGCTGATCAACGTATCGCACTGGTTATTATTCTAGGTTTTTTGCTCTTAGCTTCAGTTGTCGCCGCGACTTTGATCGCGAATAGACAGATTATTGGCAAACCAATTTCCTCACTACTGGATGCCATCGATCACAATAAATCAAATGATGATTACATGCATGTAGATTGGTCCAGCCGTGATGAAATTGGGACAGTAGTAAAAGCATTTAACGATCTTCAAAGTCAGCAAGCAGCCAATGAAGCTGAGCTACGTGCATCTCGAGACGAACTCGAGCTACGCGTCGCGGAGCGCACCTCAGAACTTGCAACCGCAAAAGAAGAAGCTGAAGCTGCAAACGAAGCAAAAAGCTCGTTTTTAGCAACTATGAGCCATGAGATCAGAACACCTATGAATGGTATTATTGGTATGAGTTTATTGCTCGAAGGTACAAAACTTTCCAATGAGCAACGGGAGTTTAGCCAAACCATCAAAAACGCAGCTAACACGCTACTTTCCATCATTAATGATATTCTTGATTTTTCCAAGGTTGAAGCGGGCGCTGTCGATTTAGAAGCGATACCAATTGATCTTATAGAAGCCGTTGAAAGTTCTGCGGAACTCGTTGCTGCAAAAGCTGCCGAAAAAAGAGTTGAGCTTGCGTGTAACGTTCATCCACAGGTGCCAGTTGGCATTATCGGAGATTCAACTCGCCTAAAACAGATTCTTCTAAACTTGCTTAACAATGCGGTAAAATTCACTGAACAAGGTGAGGTTGTCCTGGATGTAGAAATAGGTAGCACACCTGATCATATACGGTTTTCTGTAAAGGACACTGGTATCGGTATACCTGAAGACAGAATGGATAGATTATTTAAATCCTTCAGCCAGGTCGATGCATCAACCACACGGCGTTATGGAGGAACGGGATTAGGGTTGGTCATCACTAAAAAACTTGTTGAACTGATGGGCGGTGAAATTAAGATTGTTAGTACGGTTGGAGAAGGTACGACCTTTTCTTTTGAAATACCCGTTCATACTACTGAGCTTCCAACATCTGCTAACCAGAGTGAACAAATTTCTCTCATCCAAAAGCGGCGCATTCTGATCGTTGACGACAATCAAACAAATCGTCTTATTCTATCAAATAAATTACAAGCTTGGAATATAAATGTGACTTCTGCTGCATTACCAAGTGAAACTCTAAGCTTGCTGAATGATGATAGTGATTATGACCTGATCATCCTAGATTATAAAATGCCTGAAATGGATGGGGTTCAACTATCCAAAAAAATTCAGACAAAACTTCATAAAAATACTCCTCCGATCATCCTATTTACTTCGGTTTCACCGCTCCAACAGGATTTTCGCAGACAAATTGATGAGGCAAATTTTTCTTCAATATTAACAAAACCGGCAAAAACTTCGCAGCTTCTTGCCGCAATTGCTCAAGCATCTTCAGCTGATACAGAAACGGCATTTAGTGATCATGCTCCGAGCTCTTTTGAACAGAGAAATTTGAATGGAGAAGTGTCCCTTTCAATTTTGTTAGTTGACGATAATGGGATCAACAGAAAAGTTGCATCAAAAATCTTAAAGCGTATCGGGTACGATTGCGACATTGTTGAAAGTGGAATAGATGCAATTCATGCCTGTCAGAAAAATGATTATGACCTGGTGTTGATGGATATTGAAATGCCTGAGATGGATGGAATTACTGCCACTGAACAGATACGGTCAACACTTCCAACAGATAGAGTTCCATATATTGTTGCGTTAACCGCTAATGCAATGGCGTCAGAAAAACAAAGATATTTGGATTCAGGAATGGACGGGTATTTAAGTAAACCAATAGATGTTGACGCACTGATTGAAAGCATCAATGACGCCCTACAACACCGTGAACGAGGTAATTAATGTGAGGAAATTTTGATGCAGAATACAGATATAAACACTCAAGCCCTTATACAGTTGAGAACAGCAATTGATGGTGATGCTGAAGATTTGGCTGAATTCATAGATGACTTTAGCGAGATTGCACCAGATCTGTTCTCCCAAATGCAAACAGCAGCAGATAAATGTGATTGGAAGTCCGTGAAGATTGCTTCTCACTCCCTCAAATCCAATGCTCGGGACTTAGGAGCATCTGATTTGGGGGATTTATGCGCTGATTTGGAGAAAGAGGCAGATGAAGCACATCAAGTAAAAGATATTGACGCAAAACTGGCGGCGATTCATTCGAAAATTAACGAGGCTTTATCCGCGTTAAAAACACTTGACTTAAATAGCTTCTGATTTCGATTAAAATCCGTGCTTTGCCATAATCCTTTCTAGAACTCCATCCTCCGTCATTTCCGCAAGTGATTTGTTAAATGCGTCTTTGAGCTTCTGATAATTTTCTGCCTTCTTGGAAAAGACCAAATATTGGATATCTTCGTGAACAGGTGGATCAATCCATTCAACCTCAGCACCCATTTCGCTCACAGCTGTGTTAATTAAGTGCTGTGCAACAATTTTATCGGCTAGAATCAAATCAACACGCCCTTTTTCTAACTTCCGAAGGTTTTCTAAATCATCACGAGCTTCAGATGTTTTAAGTCCGGCTTCGGCAAATCCGGGAGGTGGTGCATATCCTCTCACAACCCCAATATTCTGCCCTTTCAAGTCCTCGAAATTACTCGAGTCAATTGGATTGCCTTTCCGTTTCAAAAAAGCGAGCTGATTACTGGGTAACGCATCCGAAAACACAAACCATTCCTCACGCTCTTCGCGATACCATACGGTAAATAGGCCATCATGTTTGCCACTTTGTGCACTCGCTAGTGCGCGTTTCCACGGCAAGAAATCAATCTTAACGTCGTATCCAGAGCGACTAAGTGCTTCGCGAATGATTTCTGTCATAAAACCATTGTCATCAAGATTTTCTCCGTAAAACGGAGGCCATTCAGTCGCTGCGAGTTTTATAGTTTTTGCATCAGCAACTGCAATTGAACAAAAGAGAGAAAGTAGTACGAATGCTTTAACCAGAATTTTCATTAGTGTCCCCAACATTTTTGACTGGTAACGTTCACATTAAAACAACCTAGACAGAAGTAATTGCGAGGTCAAGAATACTTAATTAAATTCAATATTATACGGTATTTTTAGACTGTGTGGCATTTAAAATTAGTCGGTAGATCTCAATTTTCAGAGGGTGTTTTGGGAACAATTTATTCCAGCAGAAAATGTCTGCTTGGGGCCAAAAACAGAAAATTGTTTGATTCAAACTCATGTCTGCTTTTACTTCGATTGCTGACGATGGAATTACCGTTGTTGAAAAATGCAGTTTTCGCATCAAATTAAGCACGCTAATAGCGAAAACAAACGAAATATGTCCGTTTGAAGTCATCTTCT
>JBGCEN010000148.1:0-9955 GCA_045106435.1 Rhodothermales bacterium | reverse complement strand
ATGGCATAAGCTGGGTGTAATACTGAGATCAAATCCAGCGTATAGAGTAGGTAGTGGATTTAGGGTGTGTGGACAATTAACTTGCAAAATGCATTTCGCGTCCTTTTGCCCATAGCTGCGTTCCTTTTTGCGCCCGATGCGCTGCATCGAACACAAAAAGCGCCTTGATCTGAACAAAAATGCCATCGAATGCTCTTTTCCCTGCTAATTGTCCACACACCCTGGTTAAAATATTAAAACGATTCCCTAGTTGCTCAGAATTTAAACCAGAGCTGATATTCGTGGCCATTCGTGTGTCTGATGAGGCACCCGACGAAGTCGAGAAAAATACGTTCATTCGTTTTGCTTTGCCGACCAACAGCTCTCCCCTTAATTCGCATTAATCACAGCCAAACGTATAATTTCAAGCAAAATCACCCAAAAATTGTGACCGTGTAACACAGTTTTCCGAGTACAAAAACCCTAAACCCTAAACCCTAAACCCTAAACCCTAAACCCTAAACCCTAAACCCCTCAGTTGGAGGCTCCCATCTTCTCAATGGTGGGAATGATATCATTTACCAGGAAGTCCTGAATTACGTGGTTATGGTCTACGCCTCTCGGGCGGTTTCTGAGGGATGAAGTGAATACAACAACCAGCTCAAGTTTGGGCACGATGAAGATATACTGACCGCCATACCCCCAGGCAAAATGCGTCTGGTAGCCGGCAAAGTTACGGGACCACCAGTAATACCCATGATGGTGTCCGTTCCAGGGAGAGGTGGCATACGTTTTCCATGATTTCTCTATCCATGATGCCGGCACAAGCTGTTTTCCTTTGTACATCCCTTTATTCAGATAGAGTTCGCCGAAGCGAAGCATATCCAGCGGCCGCAAGCCAATATTGTTGCCGCCGAGGTAGTACCCTTGCGGGTCCTTGTCCCAGGAAGGTAAATGGATTCCAAGCGGCCGAAAAAGCACATCCCTCGCATACGACCTAAGGTCTTTGCCACTAGCTTTAGATAGGATGACCGAGATCAAATGTGAATTGCCGGTGCTATAAGTCATACAAGCAGCTGGGTCACAGGCAACAGGTTGCTCCAGAGCAAACTTCACCCAATTCTTTGACGTCACCCACGCTCCGTAATTCTGGAAACTGGTGCCTTCCAAACCCGTCGTCATAGAGAGGACGTGGTGTAAGGTGATTTCATCTCTGTGGGATACAGCGATCTCATCCGCATAATCTGGTAACAGGTCTGCCAGTTTCTGTTGGGTGTTTTCCAGTAGTCCGTCTCTAATCGCAATGCCTACGAGCGGTGAAAGCAAGGACTTTGAGACCGACTTTACGTTTATCGTTTTGCCGGCCTTCATGCCGCGGTAGTACCGGGCGCCAAGAAGTTCTCCGTTCTGCGAGATAAGCAGGCTGCTGAGTGGGTTTAATTCTTCTGCACGGTCTAATAATCCGTCAATGGATTGGGCTGATGTGGATTGCCCCGTAGATACGGCCAGAATAAGAATCAACAGTAAGATGTACCTGAATGCAGCGGGCATTTGTGTGCTCTTTGTAATAGGAGAAGAGACAAATCAAGGTTTATATCGGACGGATCCGATTTGGCAAGGTTGCGCCTTTTTGCTTTGGGCGTGTTAACATTCAACCCGAAGTTTTTGCTTACACGTTAATATGCTTGGTTCTCGCCATTGCACGCTGTGCCAGAATCCGAACGGTCTCAATCAAAAGCAATCCCGCTGCGGCCACTTCAAGCAAAATAGTTACGTTCATCATAGTAGTATGTGCAGACATAGGAGCAACGATGTAGTGGGCGAGACTATCAAGGCCGAGGCCGGCATAAACAACTACAACCAGAAGTCCTGCAATTTGATAACCCCGTTGCAAGAGTAGCCATCCCAATACGCCAATAGCCGTGATACCGACCCAGATAAGGTAAACTCCAACGCGCGTCCACGATGCCGGCAGACCAGGGTAGTCTGATAGAAATTCGGCATTATGTATAAAGTGAACGAGGCTTGCAATTCCATAAATGAGAAGTAAGGCAAGGAGTGTTTTTTCTGTTGATTTGCGCATTTCTTTCATAGGAATTATAACGTTGCGTCGACAATTAGCAGTTTTCTGAACACCCCAAACACAGAACCTTGAACATTAAACCCGGAACCCGTCGCGCCAGCGACGCCCCCTAACATTCAGGTACGCGCACCGAGATGTTTACGGCCAGGCCACCCTGTGAGGTTTCTTTGTATTTGCTGTTCATGTCCTTGGCGGTTTCCCACATCGTTTGAATCACTTCATCCAGCGATACCTTTGCTTCCTTGGGATCACCCTCCAGTGCAAGGGTAGCGGCGTTGATGGCCTTCACTGCACCCATAGAATTACGCTCGATGCAAGGGATTTGGACGAGGCCTCTGATGGGATCACACGTGAGACCCAGGTGATGCTCCATTGCAATCTCTGCAGCCATAAGCGATTGTTCGACCGTTCCACCTTGTATTTCTGTTAACGCAGCCGCTGCCATGGCGGATGAAACGCCGATTTCAGCCTGGCACCCACCCATAGCAGCTGAGATGGTGGCACGCTTTTTAAAGAAGGTACCTATTTCGCCGGCAACCATCAGGAAGTTCACAATTTCATCGTTGCTCACTTCGTTTTCGGCAAAGCAGACATGATACATCAGTACCGCAGGAATAACGCCGGCGGCCCCATTGGTTGGTGCGGTAACAACACGCCCGAGATTGGCGTTTTCTTCGTTCACCGCAAGGGCAAAGCATGAAACCCACTTGAGTACATCGCGGAAGTTGTACGTATTGGACCTGATTAACTGGATCCACGCATCAACATCCTTTGCGTCCTCGCCATTCAGTAATTTGGCATTGATGCTGCGTGCTCTTCGCCGTACCTCCAGTCCACCGGGTAAAATACCTTCGGTGTGACACCCTCTGTAAAGCCCTTCTTTCATCACTTGCCAGATCTCAAGCAGTCTGGAAGATACAGCCTCTTTTGTCTGCCAGGATTGTTCATTGGCTTGCACCATATCGGCGATCAAAAAGCCTTGTTGTTCACAATGCCTCTGTAAGTCAGTAGGAAACTCAGTAGGGTACGGTAGCTTCACCTCGTTGTCCTGAGACTCTTCTTCGCCTTCCTTAACCACAAAGCCACCACCCACCGAATAGTAGGTAGATGCAAGCTTCTTGCCATTTGACATTGCCTGACATTGCATGCCATTGGCGTGAAACGGAAGCCGTTCGGATTGCTGATAGATAATGTCTTGCGCTGGATCGAAAGAAGCCGACGCGCCGGCGCCAAGTGATAACTGCTTGTTTTTGCTGAGCGCCTCGATAAACGGCTCAATCTGATCCACAGGGATGTGTTCGGGATCATGGCCGAGGAGTGCGAGGCAAATCGCCTTATCCGTGCAGTGGCCGCGCCCGGTGAGTGCCAGGGATCCGTAAAGTATAACCTTGATCTCTGATATTGACGCAAGGTCAATTTCGCCGCGAAGCTCTTGAAGCCATCGCTGCACAGCACGCCACGGACCAAGCGTATGAGAGCTCGAAGGGCCCACGCCAATTTTAAGCATATCAAAAACGCTAAGGGCTGCCATGTACTTCGGATTTGAGAGGGTAGGGCGAAGGAGTTACGCGATCTGATTATCGCGCATGGCATATCGTTGAGGGATGTAAGGGTTCCTTCCCTGGAGAAGTTGAGTGCGTGTCCTCTTCGCGGCCGGTGGGTATAGCCTATTCCGAAGAACGGTGCAGGGAATGCCAGTGTAGTGTCAAGTTAGTTATTGTCTGGTATTTCAAAACATGCAGAAGAGCGCATGAGATAAAGAGGAGAAAGGGTTTTGTTTGCTCGCTCTTTCTCTCTTCTCACATCAGCCGTTTAAAAATTAACTTGACGCTACACCAGGTAATGCAGCGTTTGGTTAGGCAGAAGCAGAAAGGGCCGGCTTGTCTATACTTGCGAGCTTACCAGAAATGAACATTACAATTTCAAGGGCCCTGATATTGCTTACTTCATATCCCAGCCATGCACTGATTTCACTGCATAGCTGGCTGGCTTCTTCGCTTTGGGAAAGTACAGCGCATAAATCCCAGTATTTAAAACATTCATCAACGCCGGTTGCATTTGTGATATCATCCCATTCAAGGCCATATAGATATTTGTAGACGTGTTTGTCTAAAATAGCATAGGTAGTGGGATTGATCAGGTGCAGAAGTTTTGAGGCCGTTGAAAAGCAATTGTCACACATACGCGTGAGCTTGCCAAGGTCCTTTCGAGAGATGCGCTCCTTCAATTTCGCCCGACTACAGATAGCCGCTATTGCTCTCAAATCGTTGGTCTCAGTTGAGCCATACATCAGCTTGTCTGATTTCCAACCATGAACGAAATTAACTGCTATGATAAACTCATGCGGCCCAATGTATTCTAGCTGTTCAAAGTAAGAGATGAAGGCTTTGTAAGATAGATTTACTGCCTGTAAGACTTTTACGAAAGTGCTTTTGGGCGAGCCCGAAAAATCGTCTGGAGAAAGGATTTTTTCGGAAAATAAACTGGACGCGTCATTCCGCACGCGTTCCATGAGTTGAATTTCATCCATAGTGTCAGAAGCTTGCCGGAGGGAATTGAATTGCGCCCCTATGAAAAGGAAAGTTTCGGCATATTTGCTATCTAGTTAAGACAGTGTCTTAAACATTGCTTTTGATCCGAATATACAGTGATGATGTTGCGAAATAATGAAGAGCCTGTGTCAAATTAATATCGCAGTGCTTTATTAAGTATGCGAAATGGCTACCAGGATCCAATCTTGTCAACTCTTAATTCACATTAACAACTAGAAGTGATTGCCTTAAGAGGTTCGGTATAAATAGAATTGAGTTTTGTCAGATGTGTAATGCACTTATTATCCGGTTGATCCATGTAAGGATAAATCTTCTGATTGAAGTCTCTCAGTATTTTTATTGCACCATAATGAAAGAATTTTTGCAGCGGTTACTCCAAGGGGGAGAGCGCATCTTTCTTCTTTTTGCCTGTCAAGTCCTTCCAGAGTTTGGTTAGAGTAGCTGGCGTCCAGCCAGGCAGCTGGCTCCTGTTGTTCACCATCATATTCGGCATGTTCAATAAGGATGTACTTTATAAACGGGGAAAAGAACATAAAACTCTTTTGAAGTGGCGCAAAATAACATTCCACATGCTTTTTAATAAGCATCTTGTGTTTTGGATGGCGTTCTATAAATCCTTGTTGCCATACAAAAAAGCGGTTGTGCAATTCTATGCTGTCGTGATACGACAGGATACCGGCGAGATTCTTCTGTTCATCAGCCCGCATACTTTCATATGTGACTTTTGGGAAAATGTATCTGATATAACTTCCGTTCTCGATACACCGGATAAGGGTTTTGTCGAGCGTGGATTCCTTAAATTCGATCGGCGGCTCTATAGATACCAACCAGTAAATGTCATCTTTTTGAAGTGAATGCATCATGTTCCGAATGATTGCATCGGTATAGTCTAAACCTGCAAAAATCACATCATCGCTAGTTTGGATATATTCTTTTTTTTGGATCTCCAGAGACTTTGACATTAGATCCATGAAAAAAGGACCCATCTCTTGGTCTATGGCGCCGGCTAATCTAACAGCTAAATCTTGTGTTAAGGGTCTTTTGACGTTTTTGAGATTGGAGAGAGCAGCAGCTGGAATGGATCCTTTTTTTGCTAAATCTGACATCGAAAGGTTGTGATCTTTAATGTGTTCTGTCAGAATTTGAGCTGCTGCTTTTGTTATAATTTCTTCTTCACTCTTTTTTGCCATCATAAGAATAGTGTGATTTAGAGCTGTTCAATAAGTCAAGAAGGTAGGTTGGGGTAGTATGTGCAAAACATGTTTATTTATTTGATAAAAACATTTTTTAGTTTTTGCACATCCTACATTGTTAATAAAAGCGTTAAAAAATAGCAAGTTTAAGCTGAATAGTTACATTTGACTATGTTATCGTTAACAATTTGTTACAATTGATTCTTCATTGAATGCTCACATTTATTTTTAATTTATGTAAATTATTTACAGGTTAGGTCACTTACTGTTAATTTCGTTACGGGCAAGTTAGTATAGCCTGTATCTCCAAAATCCTAAAAACATGAGGTGTGGTATGAAAAACCATCTTGATGAGAAGATTCTGGAGGAGCTGGTTTTGGATATGTCAGAGGAAAGCGCACGCAGTGCGTTGGCCGCTTATACTAAAGTCCATTATTACGTTTCGTCTTCCTGGGGGTATGCCCTGGATCTTGAGATATGGGTCAAGAAAAAATCTCCTTTCGAGCGCGTCTTCAGTAAAGACGTTGGCGTAAGTGTTCGTGGAGGTCAGCTTAGGTCTCACTGGGATGAAAATGAACTTTCTCTTTCTGACTGCAGCCGCCAGGCACTTTCTGCGAACTTAATGAGTCGCTGGTCTAACTTCGAGTCGTATATGACGCAAAAGGGTGGGCGGGAAACACTCATAAGTTTAGTGGAAGGTTTTCAGTTAATGCATAAAACATTGGTTACCTGTAATACCTGTACAAAAATCATTTTTCCTGTAGAGAATATGCAGGTCAATTTGGGGAATACTGTAGTAACTTCTGTTAACTAATGGATTAAACGATACCCAGGTCTAAGTCCTGGTTTGACTACTTATTATCAGGGTACAGCAGAAACTGGCTCGACACATTGCATCCCAAGCGGATGCTGATGTGCCGGGCCTTTTTCGTTTTACATAGAGGGGAGGAATTTTTTCAAATTAAACCTCAACCACAAACCGCCATGAAAACACACAGAGAAATTACATCAAAAGCCTTGCTCTTTATGGCAGGCGCTTCATCTGAGATAGCTGAAAAAGCAACCAGTGCCGACAGGCTGAAACTCATGCTTGTTGGCGGTTCATCGTTGATTCCTACCATCCTTGCCTATTGGGGCGGAGGTTTTGCAGCCAGGAGTTTTATGCCTGATTCCGCATTTATCGTTTGGGTTTTCATTGCTCCAATCTGCGCAATGTTCATCCTGGCAATTGAGCTTGTTTTAAATGCAAGCATGAGCCCTGGTGGCGGTGTGAGAATCAAATGGATTAGTGTAGTCCCCAGAGTAGGGTTTTCCATTCTACTTGGGCTTACTCTTGCCATTCCATTAAAACTTGCCATCTTTTCCGGGCCTATTGAAGCCGAGTTAAATCACTTGATAGATTTGAAAGTCAGGAAGATTAAATCGGAAGACAACAAGGAAATAAAGTTGTCCACTGAAAGACAACTCGATCTGGTGCAACAATTAGATGTGAAACGTCAGGAATGCGCATCGCTCAATACTAAAAAATTGAACGAGCTCGATGGTTCTGAAGGCACGCGTGTGATTGGGTACGGTCGTGTTGCCGGCGAAATTGATGGTGAACTTAAACATTGCCGAAATACCCTGAAGGCACTCGAGTTGGAGGAAAGGGCCTTGTTTAATGAGATCGCTTTTCTGCGCAACGAGCAGTGGACCGAGCGCACCAAAGAAATTGCAGAATTGAAATCCAATACGCCTCGAGATCTCATGGCACGATTGGGTGCGTGGAGTAGTTTGGCAGCGAGGAATCGGACGCTGTACGCTGCCGGAGTTTTGATTTTTTTGCTTCTCACATGCCTTGATACTATTCCTACAGCAATAAAGGCAACCACCCGGTTTGATACCTATGAAATGGTGGAAAAATTGGAAAAGGAACGTATCGCCGTGGACCTCGAATCTGAGGAAAACGCCAGGCCGGCGTTGGTGAACGAGAAAATGAAAGTATTGGTTGATCAGGCTGAGAAAAAACGAGAACTAGCGATGCTTAAGAACTCACTGTTGCTGGTTTCTGAAACGCTTTCGCTTGGTTACAGGGCAAAAGAAGATCTTGAATCACGTTCTATATACTTCGGGATTCATGATCGTGTGGATATAGGGGTGTACCAAAAAATTGTAGATGATATGAACAAGATTCTCTCGCTTAATGATGAAGTCGCTTCTCGTATTGACTTAAATCAGCCGGCGCAAGATCGAATGGACACACCCAATGAAAAATTTACTGAGGTTACTGATCATCCCGGAAAAAGAGCGAAGTATTCTGATGTTTTTTCGAGAGCCCCTGAGGACCGTCCGCCTCAAAAGAAAAACTATGAATTAGATAAAATTATCTAGGGTTGAATTTTCCTGATTATATCCACCACTAAATGGAAAAAACCATGAGAACGATCATAAAATTATGCCTGTTTGTTTGCTTGTTGTTGTTGTTAGCACTCAGCATGTTTGCCTGTAGTAACAGAGATGTGAACGTTTCTTTATTACTTACGGATAAAAACGGATTACAGATCGGAGATTCTGTTCGGTACAAAGGGATCCAGATTGGCTTTGTTGAATCATTTGAGTTACTGACTGCCGGCGAATATCAGTCTGCATATTTTACTGCGAAGTTGAGCCTTGATGGCAACAAAATGAAGCATTTGTATAGAGAAATGGATTTCCGAGTAGAGCGTATTAAACCATTCTATTCTGCCCGGCAAATAACCGTTTATGATAGCAACGTTGCGCGCAAAACTCCTGTTCGTCCCAATGATTATGTGTTGGGCAAGACAAATGCGGAGCTGTTGATGGCGGAAACTATGCAGTTGCTAGAGGATGTGAGCCGTAGTATGCAACCACTGCGTGAACGGTTTAAAGATCGGGTATTTGAGGGTGTGCGAAATCTGGTAAATCAATTAAATACAACTCCGGCAGATACGGCAAATGCTGTTGTAAAGGGATAATTCTGAGCACGAAAGTCAACGAAGTGTGTTTGGAAAAAGCTTGTAGGTATGGGGTAAGGGCAACCTGTTTGCTCTTACCCCTTTTTATATATTCACTTCAAAAGTCTTGTGGAGTACCCTGATTGTATTTGGACTCAATTGCGCGGAGGATTTGATCTCGCAGCGAACCTTTGTTTTTCGGAAGAGATCTGTATCATTGCCAACCATAACACAGAAGCGGAGGATTTCCTCATCGGCCACGTCGCCAATCTCTACCTCATCAAAATCGATCAAAATGGGTTGTTTTAGCCAGTTGAACCTGAAATGCGCTTCGTTGTCCATACTGTGTGCCGGCGCATCTGTTTGTAGCACCACGACGACCTTGTTCACTCTGAGTGCATGATAGCTGTCGCCACACATTCGACAGGTGTAATAAGGCAGTTGATTTTGGGAAGAAGAGATAAAGCGGGTCAGGTCCTGTGTGCAGATCACCTCTGGCTTAATGTGTTGCGCTTGCTTCAGGATGTCGATGAGACGCTGTTTTATAATCTCTTCCATTGTAGAAGCTGGTTGCTCCAATTGCTGCACGCGGGCCATCACGGTGCCCAGGCAGCGAATGTCGCCGGCTTGAAACAATGCCTGCAGGGCATCCAGTTCTTTCTCTTCTCCATACAAAGCGCCGGGGAATACGCCGGCAAGTTGAGTTTCTGCCAATCTTTGGAAGGCTTTGGAAATGGATGTTTGTGTGTTTATGTCTACTTGATTCAATACACTCAGCAACGAACCTGTTGTAGATGGGCCTATCGCGACCAACGCGTCCAATACTCGGTCAATTAATATAGCAGGATTATCGGGGCGCTTTAAAAGTGTTAGCAATGTAGGAATAGCAATGGGGTCTTCCGTGTTTTTTAAGGCCACAACGGAAGCTGTTTGTAGCAATCCCCAGGCATCTGGTTTGAGGAGCACCTCGCACAATGTTTCTGTCGCTGTGGATTCAGCTGTGCTGGTCCTGTTTTCGCCCTGATTCTTTTTTGCCAGGATGCCCAGTGATGTCGCTGCTGCGCATTGTACTGCATAGTCGCTGTCCGTGAGCAGGGCTGCTAGCGCCTCAATCGCTTCAGGATGAGGAAAATTGCCAAGGGCGTTTGCGGCTGCTTCGCGGACCCGGTGCCAATGATGTTTTGAGGCGAGTTG
>JBGCEN010000147.1:0-29567 GCA_045106435.1 Rhodothermales bacterium | reverse complement strand
GACGGTTTACCTTTCTGATTATATAAGCGCAGAATTGTATTACGCAAATTTCGATGCTTTCCCTCGGCTACTTCTCTTGGGAAAAAACGAATGCGATGCCAAGTGGCCTTCATATACTAACTTGGGTGGCACTAGGGGTTAGATTTAACGTATCCGCACAACTGCGAGATGCTTCTCAATTTATTAACGCCATGTTACGCCTGTATTAACTGTGCATTAGAGAATTGTTAACACACGAGAAAATCCGCTTTTTTCTGGCCTTTAAGCGAGCCGAACGTCTGGTTTGATATGGCAAGCTCCATCACGAAGACGTAGCCTAAGGGTTAACGTAACCATATCAATATGACTAGGTCATCCGGCGCTCCAGTGAATTCCATATTTTTCTTATATAATTCGAGCGTAGTATATATCAATCTCCACTTCCATTATTTATGGTCACAAAAAAAGCCTGGTGATATCAGACACCAGGCTTTTTTATCATGGATTAAATTTGAATAGCGCACTGCAGAATTTTACACACAAATACCCTAAACCTTGAACTCTAAACCCGGAACGCTACAAAGATTAAGCGACAGCGAATCTGTGTAGCCCCCTAGCTTGTCGTAAGTCTGAATTTCACAGGGACAACCACTTCAACCTTAACAGCTCTGCCACGCTGCCGGCCCGGTTCAAACAACTGCTTCATAACTGCGGTAACAGCTGCTTCGTTCAATAGTGGACTTGGAGAACGCATGATGGTTGGATTCTGTGGCTTGCCTTCTGTATCAACAACAATTTTGACGATCACATTCCCCTGGATACCATTTTTTCGGGCAATAACCGGGTACTTGACCGATTGCACCAAACTCGCTACACCGCCAATCATTTTGGGCATACTTTCAACCACAACAAAAATTTCCGGCTCACTGAAGTCTTCCTCTTCTTCTGCCGGTGGCGGCCCCAAATCAACCAGAGCTACATCGAGCTCCAAAGAAGCATCCAGATCTAAATCCAGATCCGTCAGCAATTCATCATCAGGTACAAGTACAGGAATAATAGGACGAGGTGGTGGTGGCGGCTGTATCTGCTGCCTTGTTTGTTGAATTTCCTCCATCGTGACAAGCTCCTGCCTTACTTCTACAATCTCAAATTCACCTCCAGGAGCAAGTGGAATTTTAAACGCAAACATAATTAAAAGAAGCGAAATCGCTAAACCTGCCTGGATACCAAATGCATATCCAGAACGTCTTTGTCTCAATTTCTCAGCCCTTTTGTAAAAGCGAGAGGCCAAAACATCCATGTTAATCTTTTGCCCGCTCTTTGTATTGGCAGATTTGTTATATCGAAAAACAGAAGTGTATCCCGTCAGGAAAGAGCCAGTCAAAAACGTATTTTTCATGAGATGTACCTCGCTAAACGCAGGTTTGAGAACACAAGTAAAAGCGTGTTATACGATGATTCTGGTTCAGAGATACGTTTCTCAGAAATTGATAACAGGTTGGTAATATTAGGAAAGGCAACTACGGTACCAGTACGCTGTAAGCGAAATAAATGAAGCATTGTCTTTGCACGGTACGAGATGTACGAAGGGTGCGAAAAGTACGATCAGAGGGAAAAGCTGGAGCAAACGATGGAATATGGCGCGTAAATGATCTCACCCATAAGCAATCTGTACGCGCGAAGGTTACTGTTTTAGATATGCTGAGAACCTTATGCTTCTATCCAGTTTTCGACTTTCTGTTTAACTGCTTTCTCAATCGAGCTGACAAACATTTGCGGGGCACGATCCACCCACTGGCGAAATTCCTTTGTCAAAGCAGGATCAACTGGCTCTACCTCATTCAACCGCTCAATATTAAACGCCGCGTCATACGTTCCCCCGCCATATTTCATCAAATCCAGCGCATTCCAGTATTGCTCGATATGTCCTTTCACAGGCACCGAAAGGATCGATTTGCCTAGATACATCGCTTCGCATACAGACTCAAAGCCGGCGGTACAAATAAGCCCCTTGCAGCGAGACATCATATCCAGAAATTTGGTGTCGTGCAGCTGATGAAAGGTCAATTTATCATCATAAGCATACACCTCTTCGTGGTTGGGATTATCCCAAAAACAGTGTAGCTCAACTTCAGGATATCGCTTGTGCCATTCAATTACTGCGTCCGCATATCCTTTATTCAGTAAATAGATTAAAAAGAATGGTTCTTCTCTATCAAGCGGCAGCTCGAAAAGCTCTTTTCTAAGAAGAGGAGGCATTACTGAAATTCTTGGCCGATCCCTGGCATTGTATAAAGAGATGGCTAGTTTTTTTTCAGCGCCAAACGCAGAAAGCCGGGTGAAGTATTTGACCGCCATGCGTTGTGCCCATTTCCCGGGCGAAAAAGAATAGGCCGGATGGTGGTACATATACTGATGCCCGATACACACCATCGGGACAGGGGATACATTAAACAATTTATAAATACCAGCCAGGGGCTCAAAGAAGTTGATAATTACGTCAGGCTGGTACGTTTCGATTGCGACTCGAATCGCATCGATGCTTTCTTTAAATTCAGGGCTTCTGCGGAGATTTCGTGTAACCGTAGGCCATACTTTTACAGATTGTTCGTTGGCATCTACGGCAAAATTTGGACTATCAAAATACAGCACCGGTGATTCGATCTTATCCAGAAAAAAGCCAGGAACGCGCCGGCGCTCATTGTGCCCAACCAGCACAGCAGACACTTCGTGGCCGGCCGCATTAAGCATAGACTTCAATGCAAGGGCCTGTGTTAGATGGCCACGCCCCTCTCCCTGGATGATAAACAAGCAATTTAATTTTGACATAAGATCGCTAGGTGCGCTACGGATATGCTGACGCTTTATCTGTGACGCGTTCTGGGTTCAAAGTTCAAAGTTCAAAGTTCAAAGTATTTGTATGACAAAACCTGCATTACACGTTCAAAGTCTCGGATAATTTCTACTTGCTTTGCCATTTAGCCTGTATTTGTATCAAGCTAGACTACTTGCCAGGGGACGGGTTTAACTGTTAGAGATCTAAACCCTCAGAACGTTTCTGAGAAACACACAGACGAAGTTTCTTTACCTCCTGGAAACATGGCAAAGCCGGCTATTTGAAGATATCCCTTCCTATCGATAGCCTCATATCTGTTATACTCAGTTTTGCATGCAGAGTATATATACGATAAATCCAATTCTTGAGTGTAGTAAAAAACACCAGCAAGTCGTTATTAATAATAAGCTTAACAAAAAAAGAGGCATTGATATGCTGGATATCAATGCCTCCTTCCTAAAAAGTCCGTCTTTCAGTTTCTATGCGCTTTATGACAGCAAACAATGCTGCGTTTACTTCAGCAACAACATCGTTTTAGTAACGGTTGTATTGAGTCCTTTTAACTGGTAGAAGTACATACCTGATGCAAAATCTGTTGCATCGAACTGCAGGCTGTAGGTACCCGCCGGCGTAACTTCATTAGCCAACACAGCGACTTCATGACCCAGTACATCAAATACGCGGAGCTCAATGTGCTGCGCCTGACTCACCTGGAATTCGATCGTTGTAGAAGGATTAAAAGGATTCGGGAAGTTCTGCGCTAATGCAAAAGCATCCGGTACCTCTTCTGAAAGTGTCTCGATTCCTACGCCCGTATCGGTATTCAGATGCCCGAGCTCATTTAGTGCTGTCCAACTGAGCAGCCAATTGTCTTCACCAAACGCTCCTTTATAGTCTACAGTATCAAAGAAATCATCACCTGTATCCAGCGTGTTTCCCCAGGCGGCACCACCAGCTTCCGGACGTGGATCCAGCACACCATCTGCCACGCGACTGATGCCACGAAGCGCGGGATCTACAATACTGTTGCCGTTAGACACATCACTCAGGTAATCCTGTACGAAGTCCTGTGGTGCAACAGAAGGCATTGAGTTGTTGCCAAAGCCCCACCAAAGGTTATTCATCAGATTCAGATCGCCTGACTCAAGGCGCGTACGGCTGTCTTCTGTTCTGTCCCCAGTGTTATCGATGTCTTCGATCGTAATTGCTGCGCCGCCGGTGGCTGAGGTATACTCAGTGAAAATCGAGTTGTAGTAGTTTCCACCGGTGTTGTCACGGAATATCAGCATCTCCGCGCCATCACCTTCTGCAATGCCGGCGTTGGGGCCAATGTAGGTTACGTTCGAGAGTTTGGGTGTAGCGTAGGGCTGAAAGAATTCGTTACCCGTTGCACCATCCTGCTCTGCTGTACGGCCCCCCTTGTCGTCGGCCTGGATTGCAAACCAGAACTGCCCTTTACCGCGGAAGCCTTCATCCCAATCATAAGAATCGTCTTCGTTGAATGCAGATACCAGATACTTCGTATTGACTGTTCCACCAAACCATTCAAAGCCGTCGTCTGCACTCGCAAATGATTCCACGTATTCGACGACCGTGCCACTACCTACGCCACCAAGGGTAAGGCCCTGGATTTCGTTGCCGGCCTGGTCGCCTACGTTAATACCCGTATGACGGATAGACACATAACGGAAAACACCTGAGCTGTGCGTATCTTCGTTTCCACCATAAGTAGCGCGTGTGTCGCCTTCGCCTGTGAGCTCGTTCACTCCTTCAATTTCTTTCAGGCCGCCCTGGGTCTGGTTGTTCGTTGAAGCACGGCCAAGAATCACAACACCGCCCCAGAGACCGCGGTCTGCAAAGGTGAGGCTGCCATCAAGGGGATCAAGCGCAGAGGTGAAGATGATCGGGCTTTCGGCTGTACCCTCGGCCTGAATTTGTGCATAGCGTGTAACCACAAGACCAGAGGCGTCGTTGCCGGCGCCCTGCATCCCTTTGATTACAGTTCCTGGCTCGATAATCAGTGTAGCAGCCGAGTCTACAAACACGATCCCATCCAAAATGTAGGTATTGCCTGAAAGCCACGTAACGGTTGACTCTGCAGGAATATCGCTATCTGTTACCGTGATCTGTTCCTGGGCAAATACTAAACCAGGGCACAATAGAACAAATAGTATGGCTAGTAAACGTTGCGTTGTACTCATTTCTTAAATGTTGGGTGGATTAGGTGTAGTGAAAAGGGGATTGAATTACGCATGCTTGCAGCTGGTATTTATTCAAGAAAACGTCTCTCTATCCCTTGTTAATGGTGTAATAATGTTCGCTTAAAGATTTAGTAACACTTGCCCTGAACACAGCGAGGCAGCTCTAAGAGCTGCCTCGGCGTTTAAATCAGTATTGAGATGGCGATCATTCTACTTTGTAGGTAAACCCTAAAGAGAATGTCCGGCCGGATTCATACACTTGATAGGTATAATCTGTATTCTTGAACTGCTGGCTCAAAAGCGCCTCGCTATCAGTCAAGTTTTTGGCAGAGAACTTCATGCTGATGCCTCTCCAGATTCTCTGGGAATAAACGAGATCAACCGTCGTTCGTGCGCGCTCAAAAATGTCTGGTGCTGCACCTTCACTAACTACGCGTAGCCGATCCCCAAACACATTCATGTAGAGGCTCAAAACGCTGCCCCATTGCTCAGAACGATCGTACGTAACATTCAGGTTAGCCAGCATGGGTGATTGTCCTACAAGACTGCGAGTAGTACCTGCATTCGGGTCTGCAGCACGGATGATGCTCAGTTCTGCTTCGGGAATATCAACTTCCGAATGGACCAGAGAAAGGTTTGCACCTACCTGCACGTCTTTTAGTACAGAAGTAATGCTATCGAGGCGTTTTCTTATTTCCAGCTCCAGTCCCGCAACCATACCACTTTCTACATTCTGAATGGACAGGGCATTATTTCCTGCCTGCGTCAGAATGACGCGCTCAAGCGGGTTCTGAAACGCTTTGTAGAACACGCTGGCGGCCAGGATTTCACCAGGTCTCGTAAACCATTCCCATCTCAGGTCATAGTTAGAAACGAGTGTCCGTTTCAGTGTAGAGTTGCCCGAGAAAACGAAGTCGCCAACAAAGTCGAAGGTAGAATAAGGTGCAAGTTCGCGAAACGTTGGGCGTGCAAGGGTTTGCGTATAAGCTGCACGAAGGTTCATGTTTTCGCCAAGCTCATACACCACGTTGACCGAGGGTAAAAAGTCATCATTAGACAACCGGCCTACCGCCAACTGTGCATCTTCACTCGCTGTAGTCATTCTGGTAGCTTCGAGACGAACACCCCCAATGAGCCGGAGCTTCCGTGTAAGCAACAGGTCAACCATACCATAAGCAGCAGATACCGTTTGATCACCTGAATAGTTGTTTTTTTCAGACGAGGCATCAATGATGTAGTTGCCAAAAACAGGCCGGCCATTTGCCGCTGTATCGATGATGCCAGTTGCGGCAAAAAAGGCGTTGGCATCTCCGCCAAACGAATTATAGGAGAGCCCGGGGGCTTCTCTGTATTCAAATCTACGTTCGTTGAAGTTGCGCTCAACACGCGTATAGGCACCACCAAACTTGAACTTGCTGGTTAATCCCTTAACCCCTTTAAAAGGCACGCTGATATCCAGGCCGGCTGAGTTATTGTCTTCCTGCAGATTTCTGAAGAACCGTGTAGGTGCCGGATACAATGATGCCGGCTTCTGATATACCGTATCAACCACACCGCCGGCTCTTTCGAGTACAGTCAGATGACTAGAGAAATACCTCAGGTCAGGTTCATCTTGCTCGTTTCTTGAGAAAGATGCTTTCCACTCTGCAGTAATCCCCTCAACAACATGCTCTCCCTTGAACTGGAGGGAGTTAAGCGCACGCTCCTGATACCCAAGCACGCGGGTTTCAAACGTTGAGTTGCCAGATAAATCCTGCCAGGATCCATCAAGGAAGCGGGAGTCGGTTGTGCCGCTTTGTGTACGCAGGTAGGTACCAGAAATTTCATGGTTGGCATGCAGCTTATACGCTAGCGTAGCCAGCCCCCCCCAGTTCGCTTCTTCTGAGCCGCGGGTATCAGATAAGCTTCTAAGCGACGTCAGGTTATCGATATCATCAACCTGTCCACCAACCAATTCCCACCGGCCGGCTTCGCCATCATCATAAAAGGAAGCTGAATTACTGAAACTAATACTTCCTGTATAACCTAGCGGCCGGCCAAATAATGTGAGCTGGTCCCCTATGGCTATTGATGCACTGCTATTTACCGGAGCGGTAATGGAGGTAGGCGTCATCTCGGGACGAAACGCACGAGAAACCTCATCCAAAATCACTGCTTTTTCAGGATCAAACCGCGCTTCAATTTCTGATGGGATCTGAAGATCTTCATTCAGGAAGACATCAGGAATAGACCGTGTCCCATCATCAAACCCCAACCAGTCAGAGCCGCCGCCCTGATAGCTCAGAAAACCATTTGCCAGGCTTGTCTGGGTATTATATGATGAGGAGGTAGATACCTGAAAAGTGAATGCTTCGGGATAATTCTTGGTGCCTACATTCACAAGGCCACCCGTGAAGTTGCCCGGCTTGTCGGGCGTAAAAGTTTTCGTCGTAACAATGTTGTCCAGCAGATTTGAAGGAAAGAGATCCAACTGGAATGATTGTTTGTCCGGATCAGCACTGGGCAATGTGGAGCCATTTAGCTGGGTAGATGAATACCGATCTCCCAATCCACGAATATATACGTATTTGCCGGCAACAACAGAAGCACCAGTGACCCTGGTCATCGCACTGGCCGCATCGCCACTGCCAGATCTGGAGATCGCTTCTGCGCTAATCGCATCGCTTACTGAAACCGACTTCTGGCGTTCTCTCAGCAAAGCCCCTTCTGTATTTTCCAGCGCACGCGCTTCAACAATCACTTCGTCTAATCCAATGGCTTCAGACGACATCTGCAAATCGATGGTTGTTGTTTCGCCGGCAAGTACGTCGACATTCTGTACAGTAATCGGATTGTATCCGATATAAGAAGCAATCAGGTTGTAAGAACCAGCTACAAGGCCTTTGATTACATATTGCCCATCAAGGTCGGTTGTAGACCCTAATGCTGTCCCCTCGATGCGTACATTCGCACCGATCAGTGTTTCGCCGTTATCTTTGTCAACAATTACTCCTGAAATGGTCCCCTGTTGGGCCATTGCAGGACTTGCAAACACGATTAGCAGGACGAGGAATTGCAATAATTTATTGGTCATTATTTGTTTTTTACTACTGATCAATTGCCTTCTCATCAAGAGAAGAGGGTGGATTTTGTATCAACACTTCGATTTTATGGACGCAACATTATCGCGGTATTAACCCAGTGTTACGCTATCGTTAAGCGCCCCTTAAATGCCTAATTCACATAACATCAACAATATGGGCTCTATCAAAACGGCCGGCCTCGTAACAACGTGGAACTTGACGTATATTCCACTGTCCCACCTAGCAAACTCAGTTGTGTTGATCCTGCCTTTGCCCAAAACATAGCGCGTCTTTTTGCCCATCGTTCTGTGCTCTTTTAGTTTGATATTGTAGATCAGATCAGAAAAGCACCTTGATGAACAAATTCCAGCCGTCAGGCAACCCAACCCCTTATCCGTAGCTCCAGAAGATTGCAGCAGAGGCTCTCTTGCCAAAAAAAGCGTCACCCAATCCCTACCTGATTATCTTCGCACTCTGGCTCATGATGTTTTCAGCCAGTAGCCAGGTGATCATCATTTCGCCCATCTTACCCAATATTAGTTCTGAGCTGGGGATAGCAGAAGCCCAGTTAAGCTGGCTGGTTACTTCCTATGCAATTTTGCTGGGCATCTTTGCGCTTATCACAGGCCCCATCTCTGATAAAGTAGGCCGGCGGCAGATTTTACTTCTCGGCTGTTGCGCGCTCTCTGTTACGTTATTCTTGCATGGCCTTGCCAACTCCTTCTGGTCGCTTCTTATTGTGCGAAGCTTGTCAGGTGCGGCAGGCGGTATGCTGAGCGGGGCTGCAGTGTCTTATGTGGGTGACTATTTCCCCTACGAACGCAGGGGTTGGGCCAATGGATGGGTTATGAGCGGCGTAGCTGCTGGCCAGATTCTCGGCATTCCGATGGGTAAATTTCTCGCCGGCCTGTACGGATTCAGGTTGCCTTTCGTGATGTTCGGGGTTACGATGGCCTTCGCTGTAATATTTGTATGGCGCTTTGTACCCCAACCCGATGTAAAACGCAACAGCGCTCCTTTAACCATTAAACGATCAATCAAGGGATACCTCAAACTGCTCGAAGAGACAAAAATTGTCGCATCAGCTGCTGCCTATACCCTTATGTTCGCCAGCATTGGATTGTATCTGGTATTTCTACCAACCTGGCTCGAAAGGGAAGTCGGATTGGCAAACAATGACGTGGTGTTTTTATTTCTGATGGGCGGGTTGTTGAATGTAGTAACAGGCCCGATGGCCGGCCGTATATCAGACCGAACCGGCAGAAAACCCATCATCATTTACTCGTGTATTGGACTCAGCCTTGTCATGCTCGCGACCACGTATTTTGTCACTGACCGCGTGCTTGCATTTGTATTCTTTGGACTTGCGATGGTCTTAATTTCTATGCGCGTGAGTCCTTTCCAGTCGCTTATTACCGCCCTGGTTGAAGCGGATCGAAGAGGTAGTTTGATGAGTCTGTCTATTGCCATCGGCCAAACGGGTATGGCATTAGGCAGTGCTGTTGCTGGGCTCGCTTATATCAAATATGGATATCTCAGCAATACAATTATGGCAGCAACGGCCATGATTATTATGGCTGCGGTTGTTGGTTTCTTTATCCCTGAACCCGAAGGAAACAGCACCAAAACAGCACCCATCGCTGCTGCGCCTGACGTGATCGATTAAGGGCCTGAACCAGGCACCAAAGTTTGTTCGGTAATCGAATTGCTTGTACTACAGGGTACCTTGATTACTCTTCGCTGCTACCTTCATCAGATACATCGACAAGCTCATCAAAGTTTTCCATCAAATGGGGTAGCGTATCTGGATCTGTGATGACATGATGCGCGCCCACCGATTTCAATAATGCAGTGTGCTCATCTTTATCAAGATAGGGGGGTACAACGCCAATAGCCCACATGCCGGCAGAACGCGCAGCTTTCATATCATCTACTGCATCACCTACATACACAGAAGCAGTAGGATCAATTTTTCGTCCTGCAGCATCAAGAATTGCCAGCGCGTGAAGCAAGGGAAATGGATCTGGTTTTTCGCGGCCTTCCTGTTTTTCTTTCGGAATAACAAGCGGAAAGTAGCGTTTCCATCCCAAACGATCGATGGTCCAGTTGGCTTCAGCGCCAGGCCGGCCAGTTACGATCCCGAGCACACGATGCTCTATATTCAATTCTTCCAGTGTACGCTGCCGGATCAGCGGCTCTTCTTCGGCAATAAATCCATCCCAGTTGTCGCCACGATACCTCTTCTGGAATTCCTCCACCACACGACCAAATGAAACCTGAATGCCGGCATCAGAAACGATGGCGTGCGTCAACTTCCAATCATCGTTAAATCCACCCAGGTTTTTGTAACGCTGAATTGTACCTGATTCTATTTCACGCCCTGTGAAATGAGATACAGTTTCCTCAATAGCGCGACGGTAGGACCTCGAAACGTCCACCATTACGCCATCCATATCAAAGAATAAAGCGTTTATCTCCACTATAGCCAAACCGGGTTTCAGAAGGTGGATTTAATGTCAGAGTAATGGGATCTGACAAAGTATCTAACCGAAGCCGATGAAAATTTATCACCTGACTTCGGTTAGATAATACCTGGAACGATAATTACAGTTTAAAAGACTACGAGTTCATTACGATGAGAAACTCATCATTATCTCTCGTGCCGCGCATCTTGTCAAGCAAGAATGTCATGGCCTGTGTTGGGTCCATATCTGCCAATAGTTTACGCAAAATCCAGATACGACTCAACTTTGCTTCGGAAAGCAAAATTTCTTCACGACGTGTTCCAGATTTAATCGTGTCCATTGCAGGGAAAATACGGCGATCTGCCATCTCTCTGGAAAGCACGAGCTCCATATTACCCGTTCCTTTGAATTCCTCAAAGATGACCTCATCCATACGGCTTCCCGTATCGATCAGCGCAGTACCGATTATTGTTAAAGACCCACCTTCTTCCACATTACGGGCAGCTCCGAAGAACCGCTTGGGACCGCGTAGTGCACCGGCTTCCATACCACCAGACAATGTTTTGCCTGTGTTTGGTGCCACTGCATTGTGTGCTCTTGCGAGGCGAGTAATTGAGTCTAAAAGAATAACAACATCCTGGCCGGCTTCTACGAGGCGCTTTGCTTTTTCAAGCACGATATCAGCAACTTCAACGTGCCGCTCGGGCTCCTGGTCGAATGTTGATGAAATAACCTCAGCCTTCACATTACGCTGTGTGTCTGTTACCTCTTCTGGCCGTTCATCAACAAGCAGAATAATGAGGTAGACTTCAGGGTGGTTCGTTGTAATTGCGTTCGCAATTTTCTGCAACAGGATTGTTTTACCTGTTTTAGGCTGCGCCACAATCAAACCACGCTGTCCTTTACCGATCGGCGCAAACATATCCATTGTTCGCATGCTGTAATCGGTCGGATGGTATTCCAACACAAGCTGCTCTTCTGGATACAGAGGCGTAAGATAATCAAAGCTTACGCGCTCTTCTAATTCCGTTGGCTTGCGGCCATTGATGCTGTTTACCTGGATCAGCGCAAAAAAGCGTTCTCCTTCTTTTGGTGGCCGAACTTCTCCATCAACCGTGTCTCCGAGACGAAGACTGAAGCGCTTGATCTGAGAAGGTGATACGTAAATATCATCCGGGCTCGGCAAGTAATTGTATTCACTTGAACGCAAGAAGCCATATCCGTCGGGCAGTACCTCGAGTACGCCGACTTTATTGATCATGCCTTCCAGTTCCGTTTTATTCGGATCATAGGCTGACATGTATTCAGGGCGGCCTTCGTATACGCGTTTGCGATGCTCTTCCCGGTTCATACCGGAATTGCGGCGCCGGCGATTGTCCTGGCCTCCTCCGCTTCTCCCAGAATCAGACCGGCGGTTATCACGGTCCCTTGAAGAAGGAGCGCTACGGCGGCTATCGCGCTCCTGGCGTCCACCGCGGCTGTCACCTCTACTATCACTTCTGCTATCACGGCGGCTATCGCTACGGCTGTCATTTCGGCCGTTGCTTTTGCGCTGGTCATAGCGAGAATCAGAAGATCTCGACTGACTGCGGTCAGACGATTTCCTGGAGTCTGAGCGATCATTTTTACGGGCACTGGGGCGTGAAGATTTCGAATCATTACGATCTGATCGGCCCCTGCCACGATCTCTGTCTCTGCTATCGCGGCTGTCTCTATCTCTACTATCACGGCGGTCATCCCCACGTCCTCTTCCGCGGCTGTCACCACCTCTGTCTCTATCGCCACGGCTATCATTTCTGTCTCTGTCGCCACGACTGTCGCCTCTGTCCCTATCGCCTCTGGAATCGCTTCTGCTATCACTTCTGGAATCGCTTCTGCTATCACGACGGCGGTCATTGCTACGGCTGTCGCCACGGCTCCCCCGGCTATCGCTTCTGCTTTCTCGGCTATCACTGCCTCTGCTTTCCCGACTGTCGTCGCTTCTTTTATCACGACTGCTATCGCGGTCGTCATCATATTGGGAATCTTGGTAGTCGTCCCTCCGCTCGTAGCGGTCGTCATCGTCCGAATAATCGTACATATCTTCACCACCCTCCTTGTGGTCATTATGTTCGTGACGTGCGGTGCTCTCTTTTTGAGCTGGTTTACTGGCTTTGTCATCGCCATCATCGCCTGCAGGAGCCTTTCGCTGAGGTGCGGCTTTTGCTGTAGCCGTGCGTCGCGCTCTTTTAGGGGGTGAAGCGACAGCGGCACTTTGTGGTGCTGCTTCACTACTGTTCGTAGCGGCTACTTCTGCTTCTGTTTCGAGGATCAAATATATAAGATCCTGCTTACGTAATCCGGAATATCCCGTGAGTCCTAAGTCACGAGCTATGTCTCTAAGATCTGCAAGTTTTTTACTTTTTAAATCGGAAATATTCATAATAAGCGTGAATTGTCTTTTCTCTCACGCAACGACTGTTGCTTTTTTAAGTGGGTTAATTTGTTATTGCCTCATTTTCCTTACTTCTACACATCGTCACCCGCTGCGACAATAGGGTCCGCTTCATATCAAGAAGCCACACATGGTCGAAATTCCAGGTAATTCGGAACGAAGGAATGCTTTTAAAGGAGGTAGGCAGGAGTATCGTTGAGTTCTTCGTGGGCGGTATCCTCAGTTTCGATCAGGAGGGGATACGGTACCCGCTTAGCTTTCTTGCGAAATGCTTGGTTGATTAAGATAGGGCTTATTACCCTAATATCAACGATACTTGTTCTACTTCAGCTTTTTTTAACAGCTTCAGGAAAATATCATATGCAAAAAGTCCTCAAAATGAGGTAGTTTGATGTTCAAATTAGACGATTCGCTGACATCTACAAGAACTGCTTAACATTTGTAAAGAGTTTTAGAATTTGTCTAAAACACGCAATTTCACATTTGTTAGCGTAGAAGTCTCAGCGGATCTGTTCCTTTTATCTCCTTCACTTCAGCGGGACTCATTTATCCACGCTGTTATCGCCGCCTTCATTTGAGATAGTAATACTATCAATCGGATACTTTTTAATATACGACAAGGATGATTAAGGATTTACATATCTATTAATCTGTTGTATTGGGCAACAAGATAATGCGACCCAACAATTAACAACCCATCCTTGTGTGTAGATTCTTTAGAGAAACGAAACAGGCCTTCTTCTAAACTCAGCACATGCTCAACGTTGATGTCATGGGAGCGTAGCGTTGTGGCCAATTCTGTCGAGGGCACCGCTCTGTCAGAGTGAATAGGAGGCGTGTATACTTTAACTCCAATACCAGCGAGGTGTTTGACCATCTGATGTATATCCTTGTCACGCATCATGCCAAACATCACAAAGAGATGCCCTTGTCTCCCTGAAACTGCATCTAACATAAATGTAACTGCAGCACGGAGACCGTCTAAGTTGTGGCCAACGTCTAGAACCACAAGGGGTTCCTCCTTTACAACCTCCATACGCCCTTTTAAGCCAGACAGTGCTGCAACATTCGCTAAACCTTCTGCAATAAACGCATCCAATCTATTTTCACTCACAAACAACTTTTCAGCGGCTAACAAGGCTAAAAGCGCATTCCTGCACTGGTGCGGCCCCGGTAAGCCGATTGTTAACGACTGATATTCCTGACGGGTCGTGGATGCTTTTATGGTTGATTTATAACCGGATTCTCCTACAACAGACCACTCCACTGCATCATCCAAAGAAACGAATTTTGCCTCCATCTGTGCAGCAGCTTTTTGGATTTCTTCAACTGCATCTGATTGTTTGACGCCAGATAGCACAGGGATGTGCGGCTTCACAATGCCGGCTTTTTCCCGCGCAATGTCTCGAATTGAGTTTCCCAGTATTTGTGTATGATCTAGCGATATAGAGGTAACTATCGCCAATTCAGGGGAAACAATGTTGGTCGCATCAAACCTCCCACCCAGTCCAACTTCAATCACTGCAAGATCAACAGACTGGTGCGCAAAGTACTGAAAACTCAATGCAACCATTGCCTCAAAAAAACTAACCTTTTCTTTTTCAAAGACGGCTCGATACCGCTCAACCGCCTCAACAATCCACTCATCAGCAGCCGGCTCACCATCCACACGAAGACGCTCGTTCATTCGATAAAGATGTGGCGAAGTATGGAGCCCTGTCTTTCTTCCGGAGGCAGTTGCAATAGCAGCAAGGAAAGAAGCTGTAGAGCCTTTCCCGTTGGTGCCGGCTATATGTACAATCGGATAGGACCTGTGCGGATTCCCCATCGCCTCCAACACAGCACCAATCCTCTCAAGCCCCGGTGCATACGCCGCATTTCCCTCCATCGCAAAACGAGGAAGCGCAAAAAGAAAGTCTTCAGCCGCTTCGTAAGTCAAGGGTTTAGGGTTTAGGGTTTAGGGTTTAGGGTTTAGGGTTTAGGGTTTAGGGTTTAGGGTTTAGGGTTTAGGGTTTAGGGTTTAGGGTTTAGGGAAATTTAACTTTTAGCTTTTGACTTTTAACTTTTAACTTTCCTAAACCAGTTTAATTTCTCGCTTGTCCTCTCCCAGATGGGTAAAGCGTAGGCGAATGGTGTCGTTCGGGAGCAGTGCTTCGATGTGATCGGGCCATTCAATCAGGCAAATCCCGTCACCGAAAAAGTACTCTTCGTACCCCAATTCAAAAAACTCACTGACTTGCTCTATACGATATGCGTCAAAATGATAAATGGAGCCGGCATTCCCTATATACTCATTAACAAGTGTAAAGGTAGGACTGCTCACAAGCGATTCAGATACATCGAAATAGCGACAGATGCCTTTCGTAAACTGCGTTTTCCCGGCGCCTAATGTCCCATACATCGCGACAATCTGTCCTGGTGATAATTCACCGGCAAACTTCTCACCCAAGGCACGCGTTTCGGCCTCAGAGGAAGTGATATGAGGATCCTCGTGGGTGTTCAAATCAGTGGTCAGTTTTCAGTTTTCAGTGGTCAGGAAAAGCTAAGTACATATGCTATAATATAGCAGGACAAAACCATATTTATTTAATCTGCCGCTGCAGTTTTTCCTGCATTACAGCGGCTTCTGCCAGCAATAGCGATAATTCCTCAGACACCTCCTCTAACTGACGAACATGCCATCGATATTCACTCCGCAATCTATTCGAATTGGGCTCGTAAAAAAACTGCGTGGGACCGTCGATATAAGGCATTACAATGTCTTCGGTTTCCAGCGTATATCGCATATACTGCGCGTTAAAATGCACTACGCGGTTATAATGTAGTGACATAGCGTAGAACAACGAGTCATCCAGCAATTCGTAAGCGCCTGACTGCACAACTGCTTTCCATGCTTCAACAGGGGAAGTAGAAGCCCGTGGCTCACGATAATAAGCCGGCACAGGAAAATCGCCGGCTTCCAATTTTTGCTCAAAGGTATCCAATGCTGCTAAAATACGCGTATGTGCATGCGGCCCATATGTTGTAAAATCTGCCAGCTCTGATTCAAGAATTCTGAGCGTTCTGATAGCGCGGGTTTTGTCCACCTGATCACTGCGCCAGCTTGAGACAAAAAAGGCCAGCATTACGCCCACAAATACAATTGTCAGCTCAAAGAAAAGCCAGACAATCCCTTTTGAAAAAAATTCTCTAGATGGCCGCACAGCTACTTACGCTATATTGGTTTTCTGATTTTGACCAAAGCACCCAAGGTCGTGAAGACAACTTAACTATCGAAAACGATCCTTGTTGATAACAAGACGTAATGCATCAGGATGGGTTGCGGACAGCCTCCATCAACGCTTTGGCTGCATTGTAATGACGGGCAAAATCACCTCTTCCATCGTTACTCCACCATGTTGCATGGTGTCCCGATACATATTTACATAGTGGTTGTAATTGGTGGGATACACAAAGTAATAATCTTCTTTGGCAATAATGTAATTGGTATTGATGCCCCGGCTCGGCAGCCCATAGTCCAGGGGGTTTTTCACAAAGATGGCGTGTCGTTCGTCACACTTCAAATTGCGGCCATATTTGTACCGCAGCGCCGTTGAGGTTTCGCGGTCTCCAATTACTTTTGTTGGATGTAAACTGCGTACAGCCCCATGATCACTGGTGATGACAATCGTGCAATCTTCCTCTGCCAAACTTTGAAAAGCCTGGAAGAGCCATGAATGCTCAAACCAGGTACGCGTCAAGGCACGATAGGCCTTTTCATCTGGTGCAATTTCTTTCAATACTGCAGAATCTGAGCGCGTGTGCGCCAGGATATCTACAAAGTTGACTACAATGGCACTCAAATCACTTTGCGTGAACTCGTTGATGCTTTGCAAGAATTCTTTGCCATGCTGCGACGTCACAAGCTTCTCGTAACGCATGCGTGTACTGGGCGATTTTCGTTCCAGTAGCTTTTTCAGAAACGCTTCCTCGTTACGATTTCGGCTATGCTCATCTTCTTCTCCCTGAGACCAAAGCGAAGGAAATTGTCTTTCCAGATCATGTGGCAACAAACCACTGAAAATAGCATTACGCGAATAGGGCGTTGCCGTAGGCAATATGGAGTAGTGATACGATTTGTTAAAACTGAACAATGGGTACAGCAATTTTTCAAACTGCAGCCACTGATCATGCCGCATACAATCGATCACAAAAAAGATAACCGGCTTGTTTCTGTTGATGTGGGGCAAGATGAATTTACCTACCACTTCATGCGATAGCACGGGACGATGCTCACCCGCCGGCTCGCTTACACTGGCAATCCAATCTTTGTAATTATTTTCGACAAACCGTCCAAATTCGTGATTTGCTGCCCGGTATTGATCATCAAGAACCTGTCGGGCTCCATCATCCCCCTCCAACGATAAATCGTAATTTACCAGCTTCAGATATAAATCGACCCACTCCTGATGTGAGAGCGGATTCATCAAAGAAGCGCTAATCTGATTGAAGGACTGCAAATAACTCTGCGAGGCTTTTTCGCTTCGCAGGCGCGTCCGTTCCAAAATCCTTTTACATGTCAGCAAAATCTGACTAGGATTCACAGGCTTCGTCAGGTAATCGCTGATTTGCTGACCAAGTGCCTCTTCCATGAGGTACTCTTCCTCACTTTTCGTAACGATGACAACGGGCATATCTGGATCAATTTCCTTGATGCCGGCAAGCGTATCCAATCCGCCCATACCCGGCATTTGTTCATCCAGAAGCACCATGTCAAAACGAGTTTGTTTAACCCGCTCTACAGCGTCTGCCCCATTCGATACGCTCGTAACCGTGTATCCTTTGCTTTCCAGAAAAAGAATGTGTGGTTTCAGTAAATCAATCTCGTCGTCGGCCCACAAAATTTGAGGTGCTGCCATATAGGAAATGAACTATTTAAGGTTGGAATTAAAAAACAAGGAATCATGCCTTACGCCGGCCTACCCATTTAAAGGGATGCACTGCTGAGCACTGGCATAAAAGCACAAATTGTATCAATCCCTCATATACTTTCAATTCCAATATTGAAAAATGGTAAACCGAACGACGCGGTAATTTCGACAAAAAATGATGCTAGGGCGTGTGGACAATTAACTTGCAAAATGCATTTCGCGTCCTTTTTGCCCATATCTTCGTTCCTTTTTGCGCCCGATGCGCTGCATTGAACACAAAAAGCGCCTTGATCTGAACAAAAATGCCATCGAATGCTCTTTTCCCTGCTAATTGTCCACACGCCTTAGAACTAACAGAACCAATTCCATAGTAGAAGCCCGAAGACTTGTTTGTTCCTGAGGTATTTTAAATCGAACACGACACCCACTACATAGTTAAACAAATAACACCTTTTGAACTCATTCTAAAAGAAAGAATACATGAGCAGCTCTCCTACAAAAAAAGCAAGTGTTAACACAGCCGTAGAAGCCGCAATCAATGCACAGATCCAGGCAGAATTTCAGTCGGCATATATCTATCTGGCCATGTCTGCCAAATTTAATGAAATGGGGTTTGGCGGATTTGCACACTGGCTTCGCCTCCAATGGGAAGAAGAAACCGTACACGCGTTAAAGTTTTATGATTTCTTACTTTCCAGAGATGGGTCTATTGAGTTGGATTCAATAGAAAAGCCAGAAATCACGTTTGAAACGCCATTAGAAGCCTTTGAGCAAGTGCTGGAGCATGAGCAGTACATCACCAGTCGAATTCATGACCTGTACGACCTGGCCACAAAAAACAGAGATTATCCACTTCAGACGCTACTAAACTGGTTTGTTGATGAGCAGGTAGAAGAAGAGGACTCGGTACGCGCTGTTATCGATACGCTACGCCTCATCGGAGACTCAGGATCAAACCTCTTTTTGCTGGATCGCGAGCTTGGATCTCGTCAGGCTGAAGCAGAATAAACGGCGCTGAGAAACTGCACCGATAAACTACAAGAGTAACTTAGCTCGACTTTGTCCAATAAGAAAATGTGAAAGCCTCTTTTTAGCGCCACCAAGGTCTTTTTCGATTATTTATACGTCTCGGTTTACCAACCAGACCTGGATAAATTAAACGGCGAAGACTCAAAAGGTATGTCTAACATCGAGATAGCGCTTAAAAACCCTTCAAAATTGGACATTCCTTGATCGGTGTTCGATATTCGAGACTTTGTCCAAAAGGACAAAGTCGAGCTTAGTCTGTTTAATTGCCAGATGCCGGCGAGTACATAATGTGCGCCCAGGGGAGACCCGCATCCATTAACCAGGGAGCGCCTTCCATTGGTGCCTGAGCCGAGACACCGGTTGTTTCGGTTGTAGCATAGGGCATGTACAAAACATAAAGTGGCCGCACATCCGATACTTCTCCAGTCTCTACGTTCAGACTTGATGCAGATCCGAACAGTTGATACAGCGCAGCCGGATCCTCAGGCATTTTGATTTTGCCTGCTTCAATTTCTTTCATCCGCATCTCACGCGATTCATCTCTGCCCACGCCTTCTTTTTTTAACTCGCGACCACGCGACATAAAAGGGTCCATCGTGTTTTTATAGCAAGCCGCATGGAAGCGCTCATCAAAAGGATTATCTGCAACGCACGTGAAATCGTTGGTGCCGCTACGAATTTCAACCAGGTCACCATCAGCATTGTACCCTAGTATACGGGCATCGTCTTTCAGGTCGGCGGGCGCTGGCGACGTGGCGCCGGCGATTTGTATCTCGTTAGATGGTACACTCTGAGCCATAAGCGGGGAGGCACAAAGCATCAGAAGGCCGAATAAGGCAAGTTGGATTGCAAACGGTTGGATAGTAAACGAACGCATGTAAAAGTCCTTGGGAATTAATGGTCATTTGAACTCGATAGATATAATATACCGAATTCTTCGTATCAATTAGTGCAGGAAAAGTTTTGCGTTTCGTTTGATAAGGGTGTTTTTGTAATAGAACATGCGCGCAAATATTTATATCTGCTGATGTGCTTCGCGCCAACTCTTTCTCAGCGCTTGCAATAAGTCTGCTGCAATTGTGTACTTATTCCTTTCGATCAGGTTGAGGCAGACCGCATAAGATTTGATGAGATTTTTTGATAGAGGGGAAGGATCTTCGGGATCAAGGCTATCAACAAGTACATGTATCGCGGCTGTGGCATGTGTTGCATTTTGCGTGGTACACCCCCAAATGGCTTCGCTGTATGCTACCATAAGCAGCTCAAATGGATTTGCACCGCATAGCTGTCCTTTTTTGTACATCGATATTGCATAAGAGGGTTTAGTCATGGAATTCTTGTACGATATGAAAGAGGAAGACCTCACTGCCCACAGAACGTGAACAGTGAGGCTGGCGAAAATGGGCATACAGATAATGCCGGGAGGGGAATTTGGCTGTTGGTATATTTAAATTGAAAGGAATAACTGTGTTGAGAAGTAGGTTTTTTTGAAGAGGTAGCTTGGATTGTTGATGATTTGTCTGGTGTAGACTGCTGTTATGTGCTGTGTGTTGTTATGGCACTGATTGGTCGATTAAGAACATGTGAGGAGCCGATGAAACGAGGCGGGTAGTCATAGCTAATTAGTCGATTTGCAGATTTCTACACCGTTTCACCGGCCCTTCCGAAAGCAACTATTGGTGGGGTGGCCCTCTCTCTGGAAAGAGAGACTCAATAAACTGAGGGGTTGCGGCCAGGCCAAAAGCTAATCCCGTCTTATTGATTTGGAGGGGCATCGAAAATGAGCTTTTTGAGTAAACATTCATGTGTTTTCGCTGGTTGGGCGCGAGTTAGAAAAGAACGTTAGATTAAGCCGGGTCTTCTATCGCAAGGAAGGAATCAGGTGAGGATTTGATTTTGGATAGAGTTCCCAAACGTTATATCGGCCAAATATCCCGTGACTTAAGCACATGTCTCGATTTCTCGAAGATTTTTTACATAAAGACAAGATTTCATCTCTGTTGTGCAATAAAAGACTATCTGTTGAGGCTTCAGGCCGGCTTGCGCAAAATTACGCCGAGATTGCTACAGCACTTGAATCTTTAGGTCATGCACGCAACGCGCATGTGAGGGCGGTTTGGGTGCCGGGAAGGATAGAAGTATTAGGCAAGCACACAGATTATGCGGGGGGGAGGAGCCTTCTTGTGGCAGTAGAACGCGGATTTGCTGTGCTCGTTATGCCATGGGAGCAGCGGGAGATTTCAGTTTTTGATGTGGTGCGCGGTGAAATGGTGTCGATCGACGAGCAAGGTCAGGCTGAAAGAAATGCGCCGGCGTGGGCAGTTTACCCGCAAACGACCATCAAGCGTCTGATCAACAATTTCGGTCCAATAGGCCAGGGGGGGCTGATTGCTTTCATAAGCGATCTGCCGGTGGCCTCGGGGATGAGTAGTTCCAGTGCATTTATAATTGCTACCTATCTGGCTATACAGACGCTGTTTAATTTTCATGAGTCAACCTCCTTTAAATCTGCTGTGGTTGACCGGGCACAATTGGCTGATTATCTAGGCCATGTTGAGAATGGGCAAACGTATAAACATCTCGCTGGAGATCGTGGGGTAGGGACGTTTGGTGGGAGTCAGGATCATACAGCAATTTTGTGTTCTCGCGCGCAAGAGATTATGCATGTAGGATTTGGGCCAACCGAAGTACTGGGTTACACGAAGCTGGATGACGACACAGTATTCTGTATAGCAAGCAGTGGCGTGAAGGCGGAAAAAACAGAAGGTGCAAAACTGCGCTATAACCAAGCCACCAGCCTTGCCAGTCAAGTGGTGGATTTTTGGAATCAGCAAAACGAAATGAAATCAACAGATTTGGCGACCATTGTTCAATCGCCGTCATTTGAGAAAGAATCATTTCTGAAGCGTTTGAAACAGCACGGTCATTTGGCTGAACGCTTTGAGCAATTCTATAACGAGACATCGATCTACATTCCAGCAGCAATTAGGGCCCTTGAAAATGGCAATCAATTGGCACTGGGGCAGGTTGTTGCTGCTTCTCAGGCTGATGCTGAAGAAAAACTCAGAAACCAGATTCCAGAAACGATTTATCTGGCCGGCGCTGCAAGAGAACTTGGCGCATACGCTGCTTCAGCATTTGGGGCCGGCTTTGGAGGGGCAGTATGGGCTTTGGTCGCAAAAACGCGTGCTGATCAATTTCTCGAAAACTGGAGTCAGGCTTATGCGGGGAAGTATCCGCAGCACAAAGAAGCGGAGTTTTTTAAAGATGAAACGGGGCCGGCTGCCTTTGTGTTTTAGGGCGAGCTTTTACTTTTTGCATTCTGCCTAATGAAGAACGAGGATAAAGACCATGTCTCTATCCTCGTTTTAAGTTGTTTTGTCTATCGATCAAGCGTTGACTATCCCGCCAGACGAGGCCAAAGTTTAAGTACACTTAACGTACATCCAACTGCTACAACGGTCGCTATGATGGCAGATCCTGTTTCGCCATAAATAAAGAATCCTGTTGCAAAGAGGGTCGCATACACGGCGACACAGGCAAGGAGCATTCCTCCTAATTCCAGGGGTAACTGACCCACTTCTTTTTCAATCGGATCGCCATCTTGACGCGCTTTTTCCAGTACGGCATCCCATCCACTACCGCCTGGCTTGATGCGGCGATAAAACTCGCGTAAAGTGGCATCATCGTCTGGTGGCGTGAAAAACGTAGCAACCACCCAGACAACTGTTGTAAGCACTGCGCCGGCAATGATTTTCATCCAGTCTTCCATGGGCAGAATGCCAATGGCATCATGGATGAAGGTAAGATAGGTGGCAATGATTAAGGATGAGATCATGGCTACAATCTCTGTATAGGCATTGATGCGCCACCAAAACCAGCGTAAGATGTAGATAAGACCAGTGCCGGCGCCAAGGAGGAGCAGCAGATTAAAGGCTTGTCCAGCATCGGTGAGCATGAGGCCAAGGCCTAACCCGAGTACAGTTGAAAGCACAGTGAACCAGCGGCCGGCCCAGACCAATTCTTTTTGTGTGGCTTCGGGTTTTATGAATCGCTGGTAAAAATCATTAACCAGATAAGAAGCGCCCAGATTGAGCTGCGTTGACATGGTCGACATAAATGCAGCGATCAGTGAGGCCGCAACGAGTCCAAGCAAGCCACTGGGCAGGAAGGTGAGCATTGCTGGATAAGCAACGTCGTGTCCTAGTTTGTCAGCCGAAAGGTTCGGGAAAGCTTGTTGCAAATCAGATAGGTTGGGGTATACAACCAGAGAAGCTAGCGCAATCAAGATCCATGGCCATGGACGAAGGGCGTAATGTGCTACATTGTAAAACAGTGTAGCACCCATGGCATTGTTTTCGTCTTTCGCTGAGAACATTCGCTGGGCTATATAGCCACCGCCGCCTGGTTCGGATCCGGGGTAATAAGAAGCCCACCACTGAACGGCGAGTGGTACAATAAGCACAGGGACCCAAACATTCGGATCAGAAAAATCTGGAAGGAAATTTAGCTTGGGTGCTACAAGATCGTTTGCAAGTAAATTAGAGAGGCCGCCTACTTCGGGGAGCCCCAGGATATAAATACAAGCCCATACCGATCCGATCATTGCGAGAATGAACTGCACAAAATCTGTGATGACAACTGCTCGCAAGCCCCCCAATGCACTATATACAAGTGTAATTGAGCCGGCAATTAGCAGGGTTTGCCAGCCGGGCCATCCAAGGATGATTTCGCCAAATTTGACGCCGGCCAGTGATACAGCACCCATAACGAGCACATTGAATATAAGCCCAAGGTAAAGCGCCCTGAATCCCCTTAAAAAAGCAGCCGGCTTACCACTATAGCGAAGCTCATAGAACTCGATGTCCGTCATGACTTCGGAGCGACGCCAGAGCCTTGCGTAGACAAATACGGTCAGCATTCCTGTGAGCAAGAATGCCCACCAGCCCCAGTTTCCAGACACACCGTTCTCGCGCACAAGATTGGTAACGAGGTTGGGGGTGTCTGCAGAGAACGTTGTGGCTACCATCGAAACACCAAGAAGCCACCAGGGCATGTTTCTGCCCGATAGGAAAAACTCTGTAGTGTTTGATCCTGCTTTTCTGGATACTAAAAGTCCAACAGCAAGAGAGAATACAAAGAACGCGGATATGATAAACCAGTCTATAAATGCTAACTGCATAGGGGTTAAGGTATAATTGGTGGAATACCGATAAAGGTGTCAAGGTTAAGCAGCATTCAGGAAGCTGCATGGTACAGTGGGGTTTTACTGGGGTGGTGGTGGTCTATGTGCAAACAACACGAAACCTTGAACCCTAAACCCGGAACTGATTAGCCTAGTATACTCAATAATTTGTAGAACAAGAAAATCAGGTCTGCCGGCTATTTGTTAAAGCGTCATCAATATCTCTGATGATGTCGTCAATATGCTCAAGTCCAACCGATACCCTGATCAGGCCTGGTAATATGCCTACTTGTTGCCGATCTTCTTCGCTGAGTGAGCTGTGCGTTGTACTTGCCGGGTGGGTGGCAATTGTTCGGGAGTCTCCCAGGTTGGCAGTGAGTGAAGACATATTCAGTGCGTCAAGAAATCGCCTGCCCTGTTCTATCCCGCCCTTAACTACAAAAGTGACTACGCCGCCACCCATTTTCATTTGTTTTAAAGCAAGCGCATGTTGTGGATGGGATGGGAGATAGGGATACTTTACAAAGGAGACATCTGCATGTGATTCCAGATGCTTTGCCAGTGCCAGGGCATTTTCAGCATGCTTGTGAACCCTCAGCGACAGCGTTTCCAGACTTTTGCTGAACATCCATCCATTAAATGGAGAAAGGCAGGGCCCCGAGTGCCGGGCAAAGAATCTGATTTTCTCGATATAGTCTTTCTTGCCCACAATAACACCGCCGATCCCACGACCTTGCCCGTCGATGTATTTGGTGGCAGAGTGCATGACGATGTCTGCACCAAATTGCATGGGCTTTTGAATGACTGGGGTCGCAAAGATGTTATCTACATATAATATGACATTCTTTCGTTTACAAATCTCCGACAACCAGGTCAGGTCAATGAGGTCCAGTGCAGGGTTGGAGGGGGTTTCGATGTAGCAGAGTTTTGTGTTGGGTTGAATCAAGTCTTCCCAAAGCGCCGGCTCCAGAATAGGCGCGTAGCTGTGAGAAATACCCCAGCGAGGCAACACTTGCGTCAGTATCTGATGGGTAGACCCAAATACGGAGCGACAGGCGAGAATATGATCCCCCGCATTCAACAAACCTGCAAACCCGGTAAAGACTGCAGACATCCCGGAGGCAACCGCAAGGCCGTCCTCTGCGCCTTCAAGCATGCACATTTTGGCTACAAACTCATCAACACTTGGGTTGCTGTAGCGTGAGTAGATGCTGCCATCAATTTCCTTGGCAAACATGGCACGCGCTTGTTCAGCATCTTCAAACGTGAAGCTTGAAGTCATGTAAATAGAACTCGCATGCTCTCGGTGTCCGGAGGCCGGCGTTTGAATTCTTATGGCCTGCGTAATCTCATCCGGGACTGGGGTATCGGCGGATTCAGGCATAGTCGACGTTGTTGACGGTAAAGGAATAGGTGATTTCTGCGGTTGCTTCAAGCGTTTTCGATACAGAGCAATACTTCTCGATGCTAAGCGCAATAGCACGCCTCACTTTGTCACTATCCAATTCACCTTCCAATGTATAATGTGCGTGTACTTTGGTGAAAAGAGAAGGCACTTCACCTTCAGCGCGCTCCGCTGTTAAGTCTACATTGAACTTGTCTACTTGCTGCCGGCCTTTTTTCAAGATGGACAAAATGTCTATACCGCTGCATCCACCTACGGCCATGATGAGCAGTTGCATCGGGCCAGCGCCTTCACCTTGCCCGCCTTCTTCTGTGCCAATGTCCATATGGACTTTGTTGCCGCGTTCGTTCGTTCCTACAAAATGAAAGGCATCATCAACTCTTTCTACGTTGATTTTGTACATATCCGTTTTTGTTATCTGTAAGTTGTCAGTCCACTTACTTTAAGATAAGAACGCCGGGTTACAAAATTTCTCGCCGAGGCCAACCTTGAAAACTTCACAGAAACGTCTTCCAGTATAATACCCTTCTTCAACGTGCAACAGGTTCAGTTGTAGTGCAAGTTCATCAGAACAGATGACCAGCAATCCTCTTTCATCATCAGCAGCTATAACGGAGCCGGCTGGTAATTTAGGGACACGGTCGAGTGTCACAAGGTTTGCTTCTAACACGCGGGTCATCACGTCTCTAAAAAAAGTAATGGCTCCATTTTGATGGGGGTTGCAAGCCCGAACAAGTGCTTCGATGGAATGGGCCGGAGAATCAGCCCATTCGATGATCAGATCTTGCGTGTGTGGTTTTGCTTGTGTGCTGGCGAGCTCTGCGGTTTGTGGCACCAGCTGTTCTTCTGGATTGGCACAACTCAACAAGTATTTGAGCGCTTCAACCGCTGCAAAGGATAGGTTAGACTGTACAAGACCATACGTGTCCTTCGGGTCAACGGGAATAGATTCTATATGGAGAATAGGGCCTGTATCGAATGTGCTGCCCATTTTGTGCAGCGTTACACCACAGGTTTTTTCATTATGGGCGAGTTGCCAGAATATGGGGTCTGGGCCTCTATAAGCCGGCAGTGGACTGGGGTGGATATTATAAAATCCTAAAGGCGGCAAATCCAGACACGTTGCTGGAATGAGGTGTGGAAATGTTTGCACAAGAACGGCGTCTGGATTCGTAGATTGAATCCACTCTTTGATATCCGACGCAATGCTTTCAGGAGTTATTTGGGTATAGGGTACTTCTATTTCTGCGGCAAAGCGTGCCATTTGCTCGCTTAAGATGAGGTTCTTTGAAGAGGTGGCAAGGCCTGCCAGTGCTGACGCTTCGTGCAACAGTTGTGCGGATGGAAGTGCCAGAAAGCTATTGCAGATAAAAGAGATTTTCATCAAGAAAGATGTATGGCGTGCTTTTCAGTGGGCCTGGATATCAACGTTGCCCGACAGGAAAGGAAGATTTAGCCTCGAAATAGCTCCGAATTAGCTATAAGGATGTGATTTCAGCCAAATCTGAACGCTGTGTTCTCAAAGAAAAAAGAGTGCCAAAACAATCAAAATGAAAATAAAACCAACAATGAATATGGGGCAACCATACATGGTTGATCCTTGTGCATTTGGCTGAACCAATTTATTGGCCTGCTGTTTTGCGCTCGGCATATGAATGCCTCACCGATAGTTATTAACTGTTCAGAAACTGACAATGACGCAACGGCCTGGATAAATCTATCTTGGGCGCGTTACGGCTGCGTTTATTATTTGATTTGCAAATTTTTCCAGTACGTCAAGAGAGGCCGTACCGACCGTGGTGGCAACGTGATTCTGGATTTTCTTCCAAACAGAATCGTTTCTAATATTATCCAGGAAATCGTACGCTCTTGGCGTAAGGCCTCTAATAGAGGTTAACAGAATTCGGTTATTGGTTGAGAATTTGCACTCGCCTTCGAGCAAGCCACAATCAATCATCAACTTAACATGCTCATTGGTGAGAGCTTGATCATAATTTTCTACAGAAAGTGAATTGATAAGAGGTTCTTCAGGATCTCCTTCGGATTCAACGTTTAGTAGAATATCTCTTACTAGATCAAAGTTACGCTTCATAAGCTACTTCTGCCTTCTATCACTATCGCTAAACATGTTAAAAGCTGAAATTGCGTGCAATTTTAACGGATACGTTATTTGATAGCCATGGGCCCTTTGAAATTTACAAATGAGAGTCAATTTTGGGCAAATTGTTCCATTTCACGCAATTCTACCATTTTCTATTCCGCCTAAACCCTTCAAAATAAAGAGCTGTGCTAATTGACAATGTTCTTTGTCAGTAGGGTATGACTCAGTAGGATATGACGGTGCATCTTGTCAGTGTGTCCTGCCTGTACATCCTGCCAAAACTTTTTAAAGCATAGCGATGCTGTATAGCATTGACCACATCAGCATTAAGACGCCAGGTTGTAAGGAGATAGAAAAGCGGGTCGCATTCAGTGTTATAAATTGGCCTTAGGTTTGCATATAGATTTGATGCAGCCCTACCCGCACCACTACATGTTTTCATACCGACTCCTCTTGAGTCTAACTCTGGTCACCAAATGAACATTTCAGATCTTCTTTCATCGCTGCTAAGCTGGGTATTTGCCTTGATAGGCGGCTTGGGATTAATTCTCGGTTTGTCCTTTTTGCCGGCTTTGTTTGGATATACAAATCCAGATGCTGTTTTTATCACTATAGGTAGCGTTGCATTGTCTAAAGGGATCCTTGCATTCTTTAGCTATCCGTTCGGAATTGGGGTGCTAATCGTGGCTACTGCGCTTTTTGTGTGGGTCAGCCTCTTGTTTTCCATGTCATTTCATACGCTTGTCGAGTCAGTTGTTTTGTATTTTGATGAAGAACGCGAGGAAGGGATGGTGGCTGCATGGGTCGCTGTGCTGATTGCAAATTTCTTCCTGGTAAGCCTCTTTGTTTTTATTCTCTTTGGGATGATTCTAACGCCCGCAACATTGCTCATTGGTGGACTGATCCTAATGGCCATGGGGGCATTACTCGCTGCCAACTATCGCGAGACCTACCACATTTAAGTCACATGTTGTCATCATTTTGAGAATATCTCAGACAAGATTTTGCAATAGCTGATCTCAAGCTGAGACGGATCATTTGATTGCTCGGCCGGCCTAAATTTATTTTTTGTCTTTTTTACCGTAGCGATCACTTACTTGTTTATTGGACGCCTTACCACCCACTTTATTTAGCCGGCGCGAATCAATTCTGATTGCATTCTTTTTTCCAACGATTTCTACCCTGATCGATGTTATCCATGGGTTTAATGCCGATTGTATAAAATTAGGCCCGTCTTATTAGCCGGCAATAAGGACACACAGTACTGTAAAATAGTGGCATATCTGTTGGATTAATTGTTTTCATGAACCGCATTTTACTCAGTTGGTCAGCAAAGAAATCGTCTGAAGATTTGCGGTTTGACGAAAGTCCTTAGTCATCGAAAGTATACTCTCGCATGAAATTCCGTTTTTCTCCTCGTACTGGCGCGCTAGGCTTGATACTGCTTCTCCTTGTAATTTTTGTCCTTTTTGTGTCGCCAAAGATGCAGACGCATGCAGCTATTAAAAACGATGTAGTTGACGCAAAAGAGAAATTGGAAATGGTGACATCAGATCTGAATACTGGCAACGTTGTCCTCGATGGAAAAGCAATTGCTGAAAAGAATCAACCGATATTATATCTTCGCGTGATATCTGAATTGGTAAAGACCTTCTACATTGCCTGATAACGCTTTGGCAGTACTCTGCCAGCGAAATCCTTTCAGGTATTTCTTGTAGTTGATTTCAGAATATCGATCAAGGAGTTGTGATTTCAGAAGTATTTTCGCTGGTTTCAATAGCTCTGATAAAGATCACAAATCAAAAATCCTTGATCGATATTCTGAAATCAAAAAACAAATACTTTTCCTCCTCTCCACACATGATTTGAACGAATATTACTGCAAATGTAATCTCGGCCATAGATCGTAGACTGGTTCAAATAGATTTTCTATTGAAAATCCGCGATTGGCAACGTAGAA
>JBGCEN010000146.1:0-7083 GCA_045106435.1 Rhodothermales bacterium | reverse complement strand
CAGACCCACTTTAGGATCTACGCCGGCAATGATGGAGAATGCGATGGCTTCCGGGATAAGCGCCAGGGCAACTACGACGCCGGCAAGTAAGTCACCTTTTACATTAGAAAACCACTGTTCTTGAAGTGTTCGGGTACTGGGGAGAGAGATACCGTAACGGCGATCGCCGAAAATAGTACTAATATTCAACTGATTCCTCTGCGCTAAATTTCTATATATGAACCGGAATGCCAAAGCATTCTGTTATAAGCTTTTCAAACGTGCCGGCCAATAAAAAAAGACCTGAAGCGACGCACAGGTCTGAGATAGTATCGGCAAATGCCAAACGGCCTTAACCCTTCACCTCTTTCCTTTGTATAACTCGTGCGTCAATACAGCAAATCCTTCCGCCAGATCCAGGCCCCAGAACAGGAAGCGCTTCTCTTCACACAATCCATACCGCGGAAGCGCTTTGCTTGATCGCACATGGTCTAAAGGACTACAAAACAATGAGTTGAAGGGTGCTTTCTAAAAAACAGTTATGAACAAACGACACTAGCCGCGATTCACAACATTACGCTAGTAGTTAATAAACCTATTGATTAAAATAGGGTTGTTGCCGAACCAGATTGCTAATCAACTGACGCTCCTCCCATAGCATGAATAAATTGTTTCTGGCTTTTGTCTTGTTCATTATTGGCACCAGCCCCCCTCTTCTGGCGCAAACAGTACCTTCCTGGCAACTCCTTCCCGATGCACCCGTCGTTTCTCGTCATAATGATGCCTATTTCGTCACACCAGAATCAGGCTGGATCGTCAATGGCGCCGGCGAGATTTTCAACACTGAGGATGGAGGCGATAACTGGCAATTACAGCTTCGTCAAAGCGCGTCGCACTTTCGCTCTGTAGGTTTTGTAGACGACCAGAGAGGCTGGGCCGGCAACGTTGGAGAAGGCGAATTTGGTACAACCGACGCAAATGTGCTTTATCAAACAAATGATGGCGGTCAATCGTGGACACCCTACCTCGATTTTGAAGGCCCCACACCTAAAGGACTCTGTGGGATGTATGTGGTCAATGACTCAACGGTTGTTGGTGTTGGACGCGTGCGTGGCCCCAGCTTCTTTATCAAAACCACTGATGGAGGCGCCACGTGGATCTCTAAAGACATGAGCGCCTACGCAGCCGGCCTCATCGATGTCTATTTTTTCAATCCCGATGTCGGCATCGCGGTTGGCTTGACTAACGCTGACCACGAGCAATCAAGTGGTGTTATTCTGCATACTTCCGACGGCGGGGAAACCTGGGAAACCCGCTTCACCACCACAAGAACAGGCGAATGGTTCTGGAAAATCTCGTTCCCCTCGGATCAGGTTGGCTACATCTCCCTGCAACGGAATAGCCAAACACCCATCTATTTTGTAAAGACAACAGACGGCGGGGCAACCTGGGAGGAAAAGATCTTTTATCAATCCTATTATTTTGTCCAGGGCATTGGCTTCATCAACGAAACAACAGGCTGGATTGGCGGGAATAGTTCGTTTCCAACCATGCAAACCACAGACGGTGGTGAGACCTGGTACTCAGCTGATTTCGGGGCACGAGTTAACCGCTTTCGTTTTCTAGGTGATTCCCTGGGCTATGCCGTCGGGCGTTCGGTGTACAAGTTAAATGCACAAGAGCCGGTGGATATTGCGGATGAACAGCCCATTGCAAATAATCAACCTGTGCTATTTCCAAATTTCCCCAACCCGTTTAACCCCACGACAACGGTATCCTTCGAACTCCCCAATCCAGGTGAAGTAACCCTCGCCGTCTACGACGTCATGGGCCGCCTCACCCGTACCCTTTCATCAGAGCAATTGCCAGTTGGCCGGCATGAAGTGGTCTTCGACGCCAGCGGGCTACCCAGTGGTACGTATCTCATCCGCATGGATACGCCGAATGGGTTTATCACCCGAAAGGCGGTGTTGTTGAAGTGATTTGAATTTGCAGGAGATGCAGGGTGTGCGATCCGTGGTCGCATGCCCTGTGTTCCAGGTGTAGCAGGTGCCCTCCCTCAACATTCTGTCTACAAGCACTCCTTTCTGCCTGGCATCTCCTTTTAAGAAGCTCTAGAACAACTGCTCTCACGGTGTGCTTCAGTTCATCCTTTGCTATTGTTTCAGGATGAGCTACTTACGTACTATGTATGAGCAAGTGTCGAAGCATTGGCACTTCTTATTCTTGCTCCTTGGTAGTACTAATCCATACCCCTTACGACAACTTTTTTGTTTCTTCAGTGACTGGTAAGCCCGATGCCTCGGGCAATTCCATTGCAGCAAAGTGCTCGAGCATGTAGCGATGAATGAAAATATAGCCGCCTCCAACTTTTTGGAGGAAATGAAGGTCATTAGCGGCATAGTCCAAGAAGTGAACGAGATTTAAAGGAAGTACCCCAGTTAGTAAAAGCCCCCCTCGGAGTACATAGTGTCGCAATGCATCGAATCCCCCATACCACAACATTGCACCTAATAGCGACGTAAAGCCGAACACAAGGGTACCAGATATGGCATACATCTGTCCATTTTCCCCGAGAGGCCCGAAGCGAAAGATCATCCAAAACACCAAGCTCATAAGCACACCGATTAGTGGTCCCGCCAACAGCATATTATGAATTGACAACCGGATACCTTGATTTGGAGCTGTGTTAAGTTGTGTCACGCGAAAAGTGAGTCCACCAAGCAAAAAACCTACTACGATGCCCAATGGAGGATAGAGTAAAAGATTTTTGACAATGAGACCGAACGGCAGATCTGTGCTCTGTCCCCAGTATACAAGCCAAGCACCCAGACTTAATGCGAGACCTGCCAAACTCCAAACCCCGGCCCTACTCCAGGACCAACCGAGTGCCTCGACCGTCCCGATATGATTTTTACCAAAACGCCCCATGTAAATCATGACGACGATAGAACCACCCAACCAAGGATGTCGCAACATTTTAAGGGTATTCCATTCGTCTGACGAAACTGACACCATAAGAGAGGTAACCACCCAGATGCCAGCCCAAATAACAATCCAGCATGTGTAAAGAAGAAAGAAACGGGCGGCGATCTTCTGGTATTTCTTCCACTTATGATCTTCAGCTCTGTTGGCAAGCCAGGCTATATACCCCATCTCGATACTGCCGGCAAAAAGATTCCACAATGTCATGGCAATCCATAAGAGGAAGAAAAGATAATGCCCACTGATAATAGCATTTGTTGGAATGGATATCGTTCTGGGGTCTAACTGGGCTGCGAGAATCCAGGTCGAGTACAGCATTACCCCAATGACCAGGCTAAACAGAATACTCGAGCAAAATAGGTGCAGCCAGCGTTGCCGGCGCGTTGCCAACCAGTTTGGTTGCAGTTGTTCTATGAGGAATACTGTTTGGCCATGCTGTTGCATGCTGCGGGCCAGCCATACAAGCCAGCGCATTGTTTGTTTTTCTGAATAAGGTGCTTCGATTTGTCCGATGCCGTCAGCCATGCGTCTTCCCGGAAGCAGCCCCGAGCCGAAACTGGCGTTCTACGTAAGCCTGCATCAACTGTTGTCTATGGGACTCAATGGTGGTATATTCATTAAAGGCGGGTTCATTCATTGATACCCCTTGATAGGTTTGAGCCATCATACTGAGCATGAACGGTGTTTCGGCCAGCATCAGTAAAGACGAATCACGCTCCAAAGCAGACTGTAAACCAGCAAGAATGTCTCCCGCGTCAGCTACATAGGAAAGAACCTGCTCGCGTGAGAGCTGACGCAACCGGACGGCACCGTTGAGAATTAGACGTGTTGGTAAGCCAAGGTATTCCTTGAACCTACAACAGACCACAAGGCTGGAAATCCCAGTTGTCTCGATGTATGCATTGATTGCTTCCACACAAGCCGACCGTTGCTCGGTATGCACCTCGTCAAGTCCGTCTAGTAGAAACAATATGCGACTTGTCTCTATCCAGTTTCGGCCTATTTTTTTGGGTATCTGGTACTTGGTGCTCAATTCAACAGAGAGCCAATCAGCTAATGTCCCGTCAAAACCAGACCACGAAGAGAGGTTAAGCACCACCGGGCAGGCCCGCATAGGACTTCTCTCGGAAATGTTCAAAAGATCTTGTGCCAGCGTGAGCAGCAGTGTGGTCTTGCCGGCCCCTGGTTCACCCAGAATTAGTAGCGATCCGCCCATCTCCTCAAAGACACTGCCAATGGTCTGAGCCGAAGACATTGGCAGACTCCCAAAGGGACCATCTACCATCGCTGGCATAGCGTCAAGGCCAAGTTTGATGAGTGTAGATCGGTGTAGCGAATTCTTAAGCACCCCCTCAATCCAGAATAGCCGTACTTTTCGCAGCAGGATCCCAAAGCCACGTTGATCTTGTTTCTCAAAAGCCCCCTGCTGAGCAGGTGAAGGCTCCGGTGTGGCCTGTTGCCTCTCAAGTGAAGCAGGTTTCTCAATTTCCTGTTGTTGCCTTGGGGGTTGCACTCCGAATAATGCCCCGGCCACATCTAACGTGAACAAGCGACCATTCGCCGGGCGCATGTGAAGCACCGGCGTGGCCCACTCAGATGTATTACTTAAAGCCATACTGATCGATTTTCGCGCTTCCTTGACAGCGGTGTCCACGGGAAGTCCCTCTGCGATCGTTTCATAAAACGTACGCGAAAACTCAAGAGCGGCACGGTCAGAAATCTCGTACTGCATGGAAACGGTCGCAGGAATGCCCCGGCGAATGAGCACAGATCCTGTGCTCGAGAACAGATCAGAATCGCTAGCCCGCGCTCCTTCACACGCGTTAAGCACGGCCATGCGCATAGATGGGTGCCCGGAAAGCAAGCGCCCCAACTGTGTCGCGCCGAGTCGGTGCGGTGCTCCGTTTTCATCGGCCAGAATAATTAGACCTTCACCTAATGATTCGTCGAATCCGCCGTGGCCGATGAAGTGAAAAATATGCCATGGTCCGTTACGCATAGCAGTCTGTAAATCCCGCCACGTTTGGCCCTCCAGCCATGTAAGCTCCGCAAAACCACGCTGTGTCACCTGATGGATGGCCTCGTTCATCAACCGTTTTTCGCCTTTCACGTCAAGTTTTCCAACACCACTTGGACTCGCGACTACACCGAGAATACGTAATGGGGGTTTTACCCTTAGTGGTTCTTGTCCCCGTCCGACTTCAAGGTAGCGAGTAAGAGGCGTCTCAGTGGAGAGGCAAAAGAAATCGCCCTCAGTTTCATCATAAAGATATTCCCAGGGCAGGACAGCCAACTCGGGAGCATCGACACGCAACCGCAACCGCAATCCTTTCCCTTGCTTTCGCGCCTCACTTAAACTCGTTCGATAAACAGCACGCGTTTCTAAAGGTAGTAGTGCTTCAAAAAGATCCTTCCCCAAATGCTTAGGCGCATCCATTTCCCTTGAAACGCCCCCAATTGTAATTAAGGATTTATGCGGCACCATAAAATTTCTATTGGCTCCTTCGCTATTTCTGGTATTTTTTAACGCCTGCAATCTCATTGCAAACTCTTCTTGCTTGAAAGGGATATTCATGTTCGTTTGGACTTCACCTGCCGGCGATCGCAACACAGCAACGCGATATCCACCCTCCAGGCCTGCGCTAAGTTGTAGTTCGAAGTCAAGATAATCCATGAAGACCTTAGAACGATGAGTTGGGTAGTCTTAGGGAAAACTATCTGGTGTATAAGCTGGGCACCAGACACAAAACCATGTATTCATGTACATTTTTTCTACTTAAATATCTGCTTTAGATACTTCGATTGGCCGCAGCTGCAGTAGATTTCTGGTCAAAATAGATATTTTTTCTTCTCTATGCTTAGAGATTTGAAGTTATTGTGCCGCTTCCTATGCATTGTAAAATGTATCAGGTCTAAATTGCCACGTAAATAGCCCTCTTTCTAGGAAGACCTTCAACACGCAGGACTGCCAACTACCTTATACTCTGCCGCTCATCATACATCAATCGTAAACCAGCGTATCGGAATACTAGATGGTTATGACTCCCTCATGTAGCACTGGTAATTATATTTATAACAGCGTCTTCATAAACGCAACCTCTGCTCAAATTCCATTTCTGCAAGCATCCTTGAATCAGGATCAATGGTTACATTGACTACTTCTTTTGTGAAATCTTCTGATAAGGTCTGATCCTTTCCATATAAAGAATCTACTGTAATTCGCTCGCTGCTCTGTGAGCTTCCCGATTTTCAGACTCAATCAAAAGTGGAAATTTGTGGCTAAGATAACAGATCCACAGGTGCTCGGTATCAGAGAGATTTATGTGGTCTGATGTGTTCGATAAACTCCGGACAAGTCTGGGCGCAATACGTACCGGGCGAAGGGTTTGAAATTGCCTGGACCTAGACCCGAGCGATTTCCCGGACCTCTTTACACGGGGTTCTGCATTTGGTGCACGCAGTGTGCTCACAGGTATGGACATGGACGGAGATGGTAATAAAGAAATCTTGTTCGCAACGGATGAAACTCTGGCGCCGCAGGGACCTGTTGTCGCAGAACTTCTCCGCCCCGTTTAACCCCACTACAACCGTGTCCTTCGAGCTCCCAAATCCTGGCGAAGTAACGCTCGCCGTCTACGACACCATGGGCCGCCTCACCCGTATGCTTTCATCGGGGCAATTGCCAGTTGGCCGGCATGAAGTAGTCTTCAACGCCAGCAGCCTCCCCAGCTGCACGTACCTCATCCGCTCAAATTATTTACCGCCCTTAAACGGGAAACGATCTGCTTATTCCTCTTGTCCTTCCTCTCCATACGCGTCATACATGCGCTGGTACATGGCGTCGGCTTTTTCGTCCAATCCTTCTTCTTCGTACAAACGGGCAAGGCTATGGACCGTAGTTATAGTGTCCGGATGTTCATTGCCCAGGGCCGTTTCACGGATGGTAAGCGCGCGTTCATATGAGGTCCTCGCACGGTCGACCAGTTCTAACGTTTCATAGATGACGCCCTGGTTGTGCAAGCTCTCAGCTGTATCTGGGTGATCATGCCCCAGGGTGGTTTCACGAATCTTCAAGGCTTCATCGCAGGCACGCTGAGCGTCTCGAAACCGTTCCTGGCC
>JBGCEN010000145.1:0-7692 GCA_045106435.1 Rhodothermales bacterium | reverse complement strand
CGATGATGCCTTCTTTTTCGAATTCGTGAAATCTTTTCAAGGGCAGCATCACATTGATATCCTGCTTGATATAGTCGGTGTTGATATGGAGATGATTCACATCAATATCATTTTCATCGGCGGATGCAGGAATTTGCCGGCTGGACGGATCACCCCAAGCCGGTTCACGCTTTTCCCTGGCAACGTCAAAAGGAAGGTCGGTCTTCATGCTGATCCCGGCAGAGGTCATCAGCGCAAACGTCGTCTCCCTAATTGGTTTTTTAAGCGGTGCCCAGGGGATGTAGCCGTTAAACGGTTGGGCGGGAATATCTTTGGCGAACCAGGCTCCCAGTGAGGGCGGCAGGAAGCGAAAGCCGTTGACGACCTTCTCGGTATTGTCCATCTGGAAAATCTCCTTTCAAAATTGGCCAAAGAGGCCTCTTGATTTCTATAATTTGTTCCCGATTTCTAAACAGCCAGCCTCCTCAGTTTTACCACCATTTGTTTAGCCGAGAATCCTTTTTTATGTCTCTGTTTTTTAAAACACGGCGTTGATAATCTGCGTTTTGGTGAGTGTGCCCTTCGTGGGCATTGGGTTTCCTTTCACGAGGATGTTTCCCTTTATCGATAAGGGATTGATTTGTCATTGAATAATTTAAACACTTTGTGATGCTTCGACAAGCTTTGCAAAAAAAGATAGGATGCCCGTATGTGCATTTTTTGAGAACCTTTGATTTCTAGGTGGGCTCACTATTTTTCAATTTGTTCATCTATTTGGCAAAAAACCGAAAATCTAAAACGTTTTGAATTATTGATTTTAATGTTTATCAACCGCGCAATCCCAAAGCAAGCGCCTATTCCTGCAGCACCTGGGCGTCACTTGGTATCATTTCTTCCCGAGGCTGCTGGTACGGATTCACGGAAATAGAAATCATATCACGGGGCAACTGCGGCGGATTGCGTCCGGCAACGAGTAGGGCGTTGCAACGGCAATTAGGGCTATGATAGCGGGATATTTTAAGGGATCGTTTCTCGAAGCCGCATACCTTATGGCCATGCAGCCTCCGAGTCCGTGTCCGGCAATGACAATCTTTTGGAATCCTAGCTTTGTGAGAAACTCACAGGCTTTATCGATTTGAGGCATTGTGTCATCGAATAGGCCGAATCCGAAAAACAGACCGAGGTTCGCAAGCAGTGTATTCATCGTTAAGGAAGAATAACCCTCATCGGCGAGAACGCTCGGAAGTTCATGGTATAGGAGAGGGGGAACGCAGGAGGTTAGAACCCGCCCTTGAGGATCCCCGGCCACAAACGGTCACAGACCCAGATCAACACGGGAAGGGTGACCATTAGTGCCACCGTCGTGGTGGTCACGATTGCCGCGGCCGATTTTGTGTATTCGACTTTCTCCTCCTCACATAGCGCCACAACCATCTGGGCCGTCGGAATGCCAAACGAGAGGACCAGGGCGATGGCGAATACCGGCGAGAGGCCGGCGATCATCGCCACGACAATCGCCAGCACCGGGGACAGGATCATCTTCACACCAGACACCCAAACCACCTCAAGGACATCTTCCTTGAGCGCGACCGTGGAAATTGACATCCCCGAGGCCACCAGGGCAGTCGGCAGTGTGGCGGCGCCCAAGCTCTGCAACGTCTTGTCAAGCCAGCCGGGTAAATGGATCTGTGTTACACCCAGAATCAGGCCAATGATTGCACTCAGCACCAACGGATCTTTGATGACGTCGTTCAAGGCTCTGATCAAAGTCCTGGATGCCCCTGCTGAGCCATCCTGCCTGGAGAGGCCCGAAAGAACCAGGGTGAGCGGAAGGATCGTGACATACCCCAGGATCAGATTCATCATGACAGGGCCGGATCCAAGGTGCCCGATGGTTGCAAGCAAAACAGGCAGGCCCAATACAACCGCGTTGAACTTCGCGCCTGTGAACGCCGCGAATGCGCTGACCTCGAGGCGCCGCCCGAGAAAAACTCTTTCAATTAAAAAGACACCGCCGTACAGCGTCAGCGTTACGACGAGAAAACCCATCATATAACGAACGTCAAAGAGTCTTTCCAGATCCTGGTTTGCAAAAACATGAATCAGGAGGCTCGGAGCGGCAATGTGGACGAAGAATATGCTCAGAACGTGCGAATCGGCCCGGGACAGGATTTTGGCCCGAACGGCTGCCCAGCCAACCAAAAGGGGAAGGACGATGGGGAGAATCAGGATCAAGGCATCGAGCATGCTTGTTAACCCAAGTTTTTGTACAACCGCACTTATCCCTTGCGGGAGATAAGCTCAGTTGTCGTTTTCATGTGGAGTATTCCATATTTGTGCTGCCTTGCTCGCGGTTGGCTCTCCATCGCAGCATGTGCGCGGGCGCACAATCCCACAAATTGAAGCGACTATTAGCTTAAACAGTATCCATCTGGATAACCAAAGCAAATTTTGTTGTCAAGATTAATTTTTTTTCCTGAGTTCTGGGGTAATATTCAGCAAATTCTGTGTTATACCCTGCTATGACTGTGGGTTTGGGCCACTTCCAATTACGTGCATTAAGTAAGATTCTAATATCTTCTCTGAGCTCTATGTCACCCGTTCACAAGAGCCGGTGTGCCGGATCAGCCATGAGTTTGGGAGATATTCTAAAAAAAACCATGGCGGTGAAAAATGATTGATTATGAGACATATGTAGGCATCAGAAATTATTTTGAAAACGATAGCCTGAGGTATAGCCAGATAGCAAATGCGTTGGCTATGGACCAATGCACTGTGGCAAAATGGGCCAATGAAAAGCGATATCTGCCACGGAAATCAACACCTCGCAAAAGCAAGCTGGATCCTTTTAAAAATGACATTTTACGAATGCTTGAAAAGCATCCGTATACTGCGGCACAGATTTTTCAACGAATAAAAGAAGACGGCTTTGACGGCGGTATAACGATCGTGGAAGATTATGTTAGAAGGGTCAGGCCACCTAAGACAAAAGCATATTTAAAACTAGTCTTTGCACCGGGGGAATGCGCCCAGGTGACCTTTTTTATCAAACATTTTTAAACCCGGGGTTTTATGACATTATCACGCCGGCGCTAACAAGACTATCAGAACCTCGGCTTATTTTGTGATATGCTCTAAATCTAATCCCAAATTGGATGGAATTCCGGCTACCGATCTTGCCATTATAAGGAATTCATGATTATCTCATAGAGAAAAACGATGGCACCACGTTTTTTCACATTCATTATCTGAATGGATGACAGGATTAAAAAACCTGTTATTGATAATAGAGATACCGGAAATATTGCAGAGTATCCCGATGAGTAACAAGAAAATAGAAGCCTGGAAAGTTCAAGTTGCTAAAGATAAATCCATTATCGTTGCATCAGGCGATTGTACGAAAATTGGAAAATCAGAATATCAGATATTTGTTACTGGTTATAGAACGTTGGAAATTGATCATTTACTGGTGCAGCGCTATTGTCCAAATGATAAGACCTAATTGTAAACGGAATGGCACGGTCTGGGGTCAACGATGGGGCAAATCAGGATGATCGCAGAAATCCGCGTGAATTATGATCGTGAATACATTGGTCTTCCTTTGGAAAGATGTGCGGAAACACTTTTCAAGCTCTATGATCCCAGAGCTGCAATTACAGCGCCTACTGCTTTGTCTATTTCAAGAGCACCGGTATTGATGACAAAATCGTAGTTTACGGGATCCGCAATATCCGCATTGAAGTATTTTCTGACAAATGCCCTGCGATCCGATTCTGTTCGAATTATACGTCGTTTGGCATCCTCTGCCGTAACATCGAAGGTGCGGGCCACGTTTGCAATCCTAACATTCTGCGGTGCGACGATGCGCAGCCGGAAACCGTTTTCAGGTGGAATTACAAAATGTCCACCTCGACCTACAATGATTGCGTGGCCATGCTCCCCGATAACACCGATTACTTTCATGAGATGCTTCAGGTATTCATCCGGCCACAAATGTCGGTCGTATACCAATGAAGATATACAATCTTCCAGAACGGTCAGTCCTTTTTCATCCAGTGTCGCAAGCAGCTTTTCACTGACATCTGCGCGTCTGGCTATTTCGAGCAGCACTTCCTGATGAAATACCTCGAAGCCGAGTTTTCCGGCTAATTTCTTTGCTATGATACGGCCGCCGCTGCCCGGTTCTCGGGAAATGGTTATGGTTGAAACACCCTGTTTTTCTATCACTTTTTTCGTCTTCATTAGCTGCCACCGTTGCATTTGTTCTTCGATGATCTGCTGAACCGAACGGGTTTTTGTTTTCATAGGGGGCCTCCTTTCTTGCGATAGAAGTCAAATCCTTTTTAAAGGTTGCCAAGTCCTAGACAAGTAGGTGATAAGATGCTCAATGAGATACGAAGGCCTGCTGAACGCATCCGTAAATATGAAGACATCATATTTCACCACAAAAGTCACCGAGAGCACAGAGAAAAATTAACAATCAGACTTCTGAGCATGCAAACTTTGTTGACTGATTAGAACGCCTTCTGTCAATGCCTTGAATATAGGACTTGCTCTAATTCATCTAAGTCCAGATGAGACGGATTGATTGCCTCGTACCGCCCGAACTGATAAAGATCATATAAATTATCAGACAATCGTCGATTAAAAAAATCCAACTCTCCAAACGCAGACGGGGCCAAAGTGATTGAAGATTGCTGGGCTAGTGTATCGGAGTAATCCATTAATTTTTTTCCAAAAACGGTGTAAAAATTATAATTGTATTTGGTCGGAACTGGAGATGCAGTAGTATCCTGCTGCTGTCCGCAGAGCTGCTGAATGGGTTTGGTAAACTCGTCACCGATCCGATCTAAAACCTCCACCGCTTCCTGTTGATAGATACCTGCGCTCAAAGCGCTCATCGCCTGTTGCAACGCATCTACCAGAGCTGATTCCCGGGCAAAAGGGTCAAGCTTAAACTTTAGATCATAAAGCTCATATTGCTGAAAGGAATCACCAGGTGATATACTCCGTCTTCCAGTTGCGCTTTGACCGGCAGATCCCCTTTGCGAAAAATCTTCATAGCGCCAATATTAGAAAATAAAACTTCGGCCATAAACCCTTTAACACCTTTCTCCTTCGCCAACCGGATTAACATCTTGTAAAGAAAAGATGCTATGCCAAACCCCTGGTAGGCCTCGTCTACCACAAAAACAATCTCCGCAAAAGGGCTACTCGGAATGATGATAAAGCGGGCTTCGGCAATAATGCGTCCTTTCCCCTCTTCGCCGACCAGCCCGACGATGGATATAACCTGATTCCAGTCTACATTGACGTACTCTTGAATTTTCGCATGCGGCATGCTGCTGACGGACTGAAAATAGCGGTAGTACACCATTTCGTCTGAAAACCGATAAAACAAATGACGCATGCCTTCTTCATCAGAGGGCTTGATGGCCCTAAATCGTATGGAGAGATCACCTTTGACCGCATAGGTCGCCGTGATGTCCGCCGGATAGAGGCGGGCGCCTTCTTCCAGGAAAATTTGGTCAAGATACAAAATCTTTTTTTCTTTGGCTTCCTGCACAAGACTGGCTCGATCCTCCGGGTGGGCAATGTCAATGAGGGCTTGCGCCCGCTCCCTGATGGTGCGACCCTCCAAATACGCAACGCCGTATTCAGTGACAACTGCACCCACGGATTCGAGTGCATTGAACCGATTGGGCAAATGGGCAATGGACAGCAAAATGTTCGCACTCCCGTTTCGATCCCGGCTGGTCAGGGCAAAAATACAACATCCGCCTTGCGAAAGCTCAGCACCATTTAAAAAATCCATAACCTCGGCGGGACCGGAGGCTACATTGCCTTTTCCAATGTGAAGTCCGATGCGGCCATACAAATCCACCTTTCTTGCCGCAACTATCATGACAAATTTGGGATTGCGACCAATCATCACAGGATTGAACACCTTGCCGATTCGCTGAAACTCGACGAGGGGATTGTTGTCCAGCCATTCCATCAAATTTGGTGTACCAAAGGCATAAGAGGTCAGTGCTTTTCCGCGATATGTTTCCTTGCGCCGATTCGTGACAGCCCCGTTTTTCATCAAATCCATCAACGGATCTGTAAAAAAGGGGGAGTGAATTCCCAGATGGTGCTTATTTATCAGGCATTTAGCCAGGGCCTCGTAGAGCGGACCGATGGAAAACGCCAGGCAGCTTTCATCTTCAATGAGCGAGGCTACATGCCGAGCCACTTGATACCAGATATCATCAATCTCCCAACGGTCGAAATATATCGGTGGATCTGTCGAACGAACCAAAAAATCAAATTCAGATACCGGAACAAAAGTATCCCCAAAGGTCCGGGGAATTTGGGTGTTGATTTCACCCACTCTAATGCTGGCCTGTTCCAGGGCTTCGCGGGCTACGTCGATAGCAATCCCCAGGCTACAAAACCCAGCTTCATTGGGAGGTGTAATTTGGACGATAGCTACATCAACGGGTCTCAAAAGGGATTTAATCAGTTGGGGTATCTTCACGAACCGGCTGGGTATCAGATCCACCTGACCCTCTTCGATGGCTTCGTCCGCCACCCAGCCGGAGAAAAATGTTTTCAAACGAAAGTTTTTGGACTGGAGCGTCTGCCGCGAGACTGCATCGCCGAAACTGACCAGTTGAATTAGTTCGAGGTCTTCCAAATTTTTGGTATCAGACGTCATCAGATGCCTTACCATGGTTCGAGGCTCGGCAACTGCTGTACCCAGAAAAATACTCATCCCCGGCCTGATTTTCTCAATCATTGTTTCCGGAGTAACGACTGCTGAATTCCAGTTGTCGGAAGATATCTTGTCCATCGATCTCTCGTAAGTTAGGTCTCGACGACTATCTTTTAGTGAATGGTTGTTTTATCATTTTAAGACCCCAAAGAAAAAATAAATGATTGAATTTATTATCTCATATTTGCGGTCGCAGGAAATTTGCACATTCGCCTAATGCACTACCATCACTGGGCAAGAAGAATGGTGAATGACTTTACGGCTTACACTGCCAACTAACAAACCCTTTAATGTACCATGCCCACGTGTTCCCATTACAATGAGATCGGCTTGGCAATTCTTGGCAATATTTAGAATTGACTCGGCTTCCGGTCCTTCTTGTAATTTCTCTCTCACATCCAACCTTGTATTACTCAGTTCTTGGAGCGCCTGATCAAGAAGCGTCTGTCCGCCGGCTTTGCGCTTAGAGTAAAACTTCTCATAATCCTCATAACCTAATAGATCTGAAGTATGCGTAAAGATATGAACAAGCCACAGCGTTGCCTCAAAGCGTTCAGCGAACGTTTTGGCATATTTTAATGCTCTACTGCTGTATTCGGAGCCGTCAAAGGCCAAAACAATATTTTTCAACACATTTACCCTCTGGGTCTATGATGATATGCTCAGGCTATATGTTATAAGTTGTTACATTTCTAGCTCAGCGACGGTCGTGGTCATAACCTGTCCTGTGCCGAAGGAGGGCGATACCTCAGTTTGAGCTGCTGTAGATATCATCTTATAGCTGTGAAGCAAGCGGTTACCTCTTATCGTTTCAATTATTTACGATTTTTCAAAAATGAATTGAATTCTTTTACGCAACTAAATCTGGCGCAAAATCAACATGACGGCGTGGAACAGGTATCAAACAGAATCCTTAGCAAAAGAACAGTGAAATAGCTGCAGTGCAAATTGAGATC
>JBGCEN010000144.1:0-12873 GCA_045106435.1 Rhodothermales bacterium | reverse complement strand
CAGTCTGCCACAACAAAAATGCTGTTGTCAGGCCCAGAATCGTTTGCTGGATAATTTCACGCCTGAGTCGTTTCTCGCCACTCCCGCATATCAATGAACATTTTCCGTCCACTGGAAATTCAAAATGACAGTGGGTGGAGTCCATAACTTCAATCACATTTGACTGTGGGGCTAGTGCATATAAATCTAACCCATTATTATTCGCGTTACATGCGGATGGTGCGCCAATTAGACCATAAATAGGAACCATCAGGTTTGGTGCTTTTTCTTTCCCTAATCCTTTATTGTCCACCATATCAAGGCCAAAAAATGCCAGTGTACTGTGATCTAAATACGTTGCTAAAATTGCAGCTAAACCACCAGCAGAGAATCCGACATAAATAACTTTACCTGCGTGTATTTTTTGGGCTACCGCAACCATATCGGCACCATTAAGGTCATGATTACCAGCCCAAAATTTTGAATTGCAAAATTCGAGATTAACAACCGGTAATCCCCAAGTGGCAAGATGCCGTGCTAGAGGTGCCATCCTTTGTTTACTCCGCATGAAGCCATGACCAAGTATGACAAGCACATCATTGGATAGCTCTCTTGGCTTGTAGAAAGTATAGGTGACTTCACACCCTGACGACGATACGAGCATTTCTTCGAGGCGATCATAGGCTACATTTCCTCGACTACGGTAATCAGGCCCAATTATCGAGGTTGCGTCCGATGGCTCCTTTCCACCCGAATTTGACAAATTGCCGCTGCAAGCTACACAAACCGGTCCAATCATAATAATTATAATGGCTACGATTTTAATCAATTTGATTTCGTAAATATGATGTTAAGATATTTTACTTGGAGAATTAAAAATATGATATCAAATAGATTGAGATTCTCTTAACCCCGACAATATTCAAGATATTCTCTAATTTTGGCCCCATTTTATCGGATTGCCAATGTTAGCTTTCCCGACACATGTACTATTTGCATATCTCATAAATGGCCACAGCGTCAAGATGTAAAAAGAAAGGGGTCACATCTTAAATAATAAATATTGACATATTAGCTTTTTTTCCGTATTGTCACCTCACACTGAAAATCTTTCAAAATCTAAAATAGAGGCAAAGTAAATGGCATGTCGGCTGCGCATTGAATATCCTGGTGCGCATTATCATGATGCATAACCGAATAGCCGATGAATCCAAAGGTAATAAGCGGTTAAAAGGTAGAATTGATAATATCAGAAATCAAATATTTAAAATTTAAGATGTGACCCTCTTTCGTTCCCTAAACAGAAAGGAGAAAAAGGAATGATAATCACAATAGTTGGAGCGGGAAATTCCGGCTGTGCAAATGCTTTTATAGCAGCTGAAAACGGCCATGAAGTCAGGATTTTGAAAACTACCAGGGGAACCGCCCATGATGAGCACTTTGAAACAATGCAAAAAAATGGCGGTCTATGGGGTATTGATAATACCAAGAGCGACAAATATACAGATTTTGCAGATGAAGGAGAAAAAACTTTTCAAAAAATAGCGATGATCACCAGAGACCCGCAGGAGGCAATTGAAGGTGCGGACGTCATTATGATTTTTATTCAAACCCTGTACCATGAAGCTTTGGCAAAAAAAATCGCTCCTTTTTTTAAGAGGGTTCAATTGGTTATTCTTGAACCAGGCTATCTTGGTTCGATTTATTACCATCGACATAGTATTGAAAAGCCATTATTCGCAGAAGGGGAGTCAACCGCCAATGACGCTCGTATTTACGAACCCGGTTGCGTCAAAATACTATTCAAAAATGTGCGAAACTCTCTTTCCTATTTACCCGCAGATAAAACGAATTTTGGACAAGAAATTGCGGCTCAAATTTTTAGAACTTATCGGGATACCCGCGAAAATATCATCGCTACGGCTTTACATAATCCTAATCTGATTGTGCACACGGTGGGAATGTATGCATTAAAACCGATGATGGATTATTGCGCCAAATATCATCCCGATGAGGTACCTTCGATGTACCGGGACGCTCTCGGAACAGATTTTGCCTGGGCGGTGGTCGATCTACTGGACAAGGAAAAGATGGATGTCCTGGAAGCCTACGGGTGTGAACGAATTCCTTATCTGGATGCATGCAAATTCAGGAATGAAGAAGATCTTAGTAAAGATTCTCGCCAGGTATTTGAAAATTATAAAGTGATTACGCCACCTGGTCCCAAGAGCTTTGATTTCAGATATATTACCGAAGATGTGCCTTATGGATTGGTTTTATTGAGTTCCCTTGGCACAGCCATGAATGTTGCAACCCCAACCTGCGATCACATGATTGAGGTTGTAAATAGAATTTTAAATCGCGATTTTTACGCCGAAGGCTTAACGCTTCAAAAATTAGGTGTTGATAATCTGAGCAAAGGTGAATTGTTGGATTTTATCAATCATTAAGGAAAATATAGTATAGGGGTCACATCTTAAATAATAAATATTGACATATCAGCTTTTTCTTCGAATTGTCGCCACACACTGAAAATCTTTCGAAATCTAAAATAGAGACAAAGTAAATGGCACGCCCGCTGCGCATTGAATATCAGGGTGTGTATTATCATGTGATCAACCGGGGAAATAACCGGGAAAAAATATTTAAATTTTAAGATGTGACTCTCTCCTTTCTTTGAAATGTCCTCACTGTTTAGCTGTTATCGTGATTCCAAGGCATGATATGGTTCGTAGCCCTCTCTCCATATAATTTTCATTTGGCTGCATCAAAATGAATAACAAATCCGACGTAGAAAAAAAACCGGCACTTCCATTACAACTGCCAATTTTATTAGGATGCTTGGGTTTTGGTTTCCTATGGTTTGCGCTGCCAATATACAGCAAGATTTTAGGTGCTAGCGCTCTGGAAATCGGTGGCATGTTCTCTGTTTTCTCACTGACGATTGCCCTTCTGCGCCCTTTGATCGGCATCGCATCAGATAAGCTGGGGCGCAAGTTCTTTTTTATAGCTGCTTTGGGCTGTTATTCAGCCTCGATGGTTATATTTTCGATGGCCAACAATATTTTTGAACTCTATGCAGGCCAAATTGTAAGTGGTATCGGTTCAGCCATGATGTTCATTTCAGCCTACACGATGGCAACAGACTTGGCAGGATCTAATGAAAGAGGAAAATCAGTTGGCCGCATTGATCAATCAGTCGCTCGCGGGTATCTTGTTGGCGGGGTCATCGGCTTTATCCTCATTTCCAACTTGCCTCAAAATATAGGCTGGCAAATAATATTTACTGGATATGCCCTGTCAGCTGCTGTGGGTGCCTGGCTGGGCTGGAAAACAATTCCGGAAACAAAACCAACTAAAAAATCTCAAACTGATGGTAAACGGGCAGTATCGCCTGAGATTATAAGATTGATGGCAATCGTCTTTCTTACCTCTGCATCTGTAGGAATGATTACGCCTATTTTCATTATCTTTCTACAGGATAAATTTACATCGAATATAGGTATTTTAATTTGGGCTATCATACCAGGAGCCTTAGTAGGGGCCTTTTTACGCTCCTATTTTGGTCAACTTAGCGATCGCTTTGGCCGCACTCGAATGATAGCACTGGGGTTGGTTGGGGCTGGAATTTGCTCATTTCTACTGCCGGGATTGCCGGGAATTGTTTGGTTGGCCATCTTTTGGACACTTGAGAGTGTGGGTTGGGCTATGGCTGGCCCAGCCGAAGAAGCGATGGTTGCGGATCTGACTGGGCATCAGATTAGAGGCACTGGGTACGGTCTTTATACCTTTGTCAGCAGCGTGGGCGCATCTGTTGGCCCTTTAGCTGGAGGGTGGCTGTATGATTCTATTGGGCTGGCCGTACCATTTTATATCAATGGTATTGTGTTATTAATTGGTGCCCTTTTAGTGATGCTGTTACTGGGGAAAAACCGTTTGCCTGCGATTTCGAATTAGAGCAAAATTTTCTCCGGATGGCTATACGAAGAATACTGATACAATTGTTCAACTCTGAATAAACAGCAAATATTTGAGGATTTGTGAGGTAAAAATGAACTGGAATACTCATAAGCGCATGGGATGGTGCCAAGCTCGGCATCACTCCAATCACAGTCCACAGGAAAAATTTCGATAGCAGGTACTTTCACAAATTGTGCGAATGCACCGTCAAAATCAGAAGCAATCCAAATGTTTTCTAAGGAATCCCATCCCGAATTGCGCATACAGGACCGAACCAATACGCGCGAGTCCATAAGGCTTTCACTAACACCCTGCGCTACGGCAACCACCCGACCGCAACAATCAGTACCCTGAATGAACGGAAATGGTGTCGCCTCATTCCAGCCGCCATCTCCCTGTGTTTTTGCCTCTTGCTTTTCTCTATCACCGGCTTTGAGGGCTTCTGTGCTGGTCGTAACCTTGGAAGAGTACCAGCCAAGACGGGTATTTATTTCAGTATTGTTAACTCCAGCGGCAAGTACCTTTAAAAGAACTTCATTTGAGGCAAGTTCCGGAATCGGAACATCCCGGTACTCAAGTTTTTCATAACCACCATTTCCCGTTGTGACAACCGCTTTCATTGTTGCTCGGCAATCTCGGATATCAAAGCGATCCTTATCAGGACCTGTTTTGTTTTCTTTTTTCATACTGTCCCTTTCTATGTGTAAATATTTCTTAAGGGGTTATTAAATACATTCAAGCAGAGTACACAATTAGCTCTTTCCCCAATGTTCAATTTTTACCAAGATCGATATTCAATGATACTTTCATTATCATTGGCATAATCCGGGTTCAAGGATAGGATTTGTATTATTATTTGTTTGATTCAAGATCAGCGGCGATTAGGTGCGATCATTTTCCAAAATTCAAGAATGGAGTCAGTATTCCACGGATGAACAGAACAAGAATACTCAACTTCGATAGCCGTAGTCCTCGCATGAACAAGCGGCAAAATAGACAGATTTGTTTACAGTATCTGACATTTTTAGAGGTCGAATATTTGCCATATACGTTGGAGCTATATGGAATTTTTTAAATGGTATTTTGTTTCAGATATGCGCAGATATCTGCAGGCTCAAGGATTAGTATTAAATTACATCAAATGGTTGAGGCAAACAAATTCAGGATAGCATTTCTAATAGTGACCTCGCCTGCTTTAAGTCTGCTGTATTAAACCCCTCGTCGAACCAATTGTAAATTTCTGTCAGTACTCTTTTGGCGTCTTTATATTTGCCCTGAGTCTGCCACATTCGGCTCAGTCTGATGCTTGCTCTCAGCTCCAAGGACTTGGCACCCTGTCGTTTGGAAATTTCGATACCCTGTTTAAAGCAGTTTTCAGCATCAGTCTCAGCATGAGCTTGCATCAGGAGCAATTCGCCTTTAACTCGATATAGTTCCGCCTCACCAAGGCGCTCTTCATTTTTTCGGATTTCAGACAAGCTTTCAGCAACAACGCTGAGACCTGATTCGAAATTTCCGGTTTTTCCATACGCCTCAGCCAAAAAAGCACGAAATTGGGTTCCACCCAATCTTGCACCCGTGGCCTTCCAGGCATCAAGACTTTTCCTGATCAAGGCTAACCCACTTTCATTCTGTCCCATCAAAGACTGGCCGAATCCCAAGAAAATCTCGGCGAATGCTTTAAAAAACTCGAAACCATGTTCGTTTGCCAAGGCTATTGCGACCTCCGCGTGCTCCTGAACTTTTAGCGGTTCCTGGCGGTAAATATACAGAATGGCGGCATAACTTTGAGCAAAGACTGTGCTCAGGGGATGAGATAGGCTATGGGCAAGAGTAAGGGCTTTTCGACATTTTTTCAAAGACCGGTCCGGAAATCCCAGCAACCACAGGTTCCAGGCCATATAAGAAAGGCAGACCACCCCTTGATCTTCGTCTGTAAGGTGGGTGTATGATCTATGTTGGTGAGGATCATAATAGGAAAAGCCTTGTTCGAACTTTTGTTGGGCTATAACAAAATTGCCCATGAACCATAAAGCGGTTCCTATCAACTGGTAGGCCGACAAAAAGAGCACTGGATCTTGTTTACGTTTCGCCCCACGAAGAAGCTGCTCTCCAAGTTGGCGTGTCTTTTCCAACTCCGTCCGCACTATGTGAAACCTGGCCAGGCCGTGCAGAACTTGAAAAAGCTCAAAGCCCGCATCTTCTTGAAGGCATAGTTCACTTGCCCGACTGAATGTTTTGCCCGCTTCCGGATCCGCATAGCCTTTGGTGGCGATCAGGGCATTGCCTAATGCGACCTGCAAGCGCAATTCCAGCTCAATACGCTCGGGGGTGGGTTCACCTGGTAGAGCTTTGAGTAGTTCAAGGCCGTTTTTCAGGTGACCGATAGCTTCAATATATGCTGATCTTCGGATGGCTATTTCTCCTGCTTTTTGCCAATAGGGAATCGCCTGTTCTATCTTACCTGCTTCGGTAAAATGACGGCCCAACACCTCCGGATTAACACTTGTTCTCTCGGGGAAATGTTTTTCCAATGTCTGGGCAATCTTGACATGGCATTTCTGACAGGCGCTCTTAAGCAATGACTGATAAACTGAATCCTGAGTGAGAGCATGTTTGAAGACATAGGTCGATTGAGGATATATGCCTCTTTCATAGAGAAGTTCGGATTCCTTTAGAATTGACATGGAGGATAATAATTTTTGTTCGGATAATCCGTACAATTGTTTGATCAACTTGTAGCTGAACTCCCGGCCTATGACGGATCCAAGCTGAAGCATCCTTTTAGCATCTTCTGGCAGTGAATCAACGCGGGCCATGACAACATCTTGAATCGTGGAAGGGATGGATATATCTCCAACATCTCTCGTTAAATAGTAACGGTTGTTTTCCTTGTCTATGATCTTAAGATCTTTGAGAGATTTAACAAATTCCTCAATGAAAAAGGGCACTCCTTCTGTCTTTTCCAAGATCAACTGCTCGATGTCAGTATCAATGTCCTTTGCACTCAAAAGATGGTCTAGCATGACAAGGCTTTCACGGTTGGAAAGCCGGCTTAAATTCACCTGGTTGAAATATGATCGCCCACCCCAAGTATGCACATATTCAGGACGGTAGGTGAATATGAGAAATACCCTGGCCCCGGATATATGATCCAATAGATCCCTGAAACACTCCTCTGAGCTTTTATCGATCCAGTGAAGATTTTCGATGGCCATAATCAACGGCCTGATCTGCGATCCCTTAATTACAATGCGACGTAGCGCTTCAAGGATACGGTCTTTTTTTATATCGGGGCTCATTGGAATCTGGTCGATGCCGCTGTCTTTTATTGATAAGAGCTCCAAAAGATAAGGCAAGGTGGAGGCTTCATCGGCACCCAATACCTTCAGTCCTTTAGACACCTTTTGCCTGATTTCGACATCCTCGTCCTCCTCACTGATATAAAAATTTGACTGCAAAACATCTAAAACCGCCTTATAAGCTGCGCCACGGCTGTAAGATAGACATTTACCCTCCAGAAACGTCGCATCTTCATTGGCCACAGACTTTCTGAACTCATAGAGAAGTCTGGATTTGCCGACGCCGGCCTCGGCTATGATGGAAAATGCCTGGCCATGGCTGTCTCTGGCACGTTCGAATCCGTCAAGCAGAAGCTCAAGCTCACGCCGTCTGCCCACCAGGGGCGTTAGATTTCGTTCCGCGTTGACATCAAATCGCGTTCGGCGTGTGCTGGGGGCAATAACCCGGTAGACCTTCACAGGCGCTTGCTTGCCCTTTACATATTTTTCACCTAACGCTTCAAATTCAAATATGCCTTCTGTAAGCTTGAGTGTATCCTCTGTGATGAGTGTTGCGCCAGGTTCAGCCAGCCCCTCTATCCTGGAGGCCAAATTTACTGTATCCCCCACGGCCTTAAATTCTACTCTCAAATCATTGCCGAGAGTTCCAACGACGACAGGACCGGTATGAATGCCAATTCGCATTCGTATGGGTGATATTGCGCCTATCGATAGCCTGATTTTGTCGTTGAATCGCGACATCTCACGATGAATAGCATAGGCGGATCGAATCGCGCATTGAGGAGCATCCTCCAAGGCTATCGGTGCTCCGAACAGTGCCATAATCCCATCACCAGTCATTTCGTTAACAGTACCTTCATAATCATGTACTTTATGAATCAAAATCTCATATACCCGGTCCATCATCTCGTATGCATCTTCAGCTCCTAACTTTTCAGACAGCGCTGTAAAATTTTCCATGTCACAGAACATAACAGTGACCTGTTTTCGCTCGCCTTCGATGCGATCTCGTTGGGCAAGAATTTTATCGGTGAGGCCTTTGGGAAGGTACTTTTGAATTTTTGTCAATTTTTCATCAAAGGACAGCTCTTTGGGAAATTTTTCGAATGTTGCTTCAAATTTGTGGCCGCATTCGCCACAAAATTTTCTTCCAAAAGGAATACTGGCTTTACAGGCAGGACATTCTAACTCAAATTTAGCTCCACATTCTTCACAAAATTTTACTCCTTCACGATTCTCAAACTGACAATGCGTGCATTTCATCTTGGAGTTCTCCGGTATAATTGAAATATCCTACTAAAAATATCACCGTTTGTATTCAATTTGATTTTGTCAATTTGCATTCAGCAAATTCAGAACCAAGCAGTTAAGATGATTAAATATTAGAGCGTATTAATGCAATGAATGGGCGGGTTTTTATCAGCCCATGGTCTTGCCTGTTCCAATTGGCTAGCCAACCGGAAAAGTGTGGCTTCATCGCCGAAACGTCCTGCAAATTGGACACCGATAGGTATATTATCTTTATTCCAATATAAAGGAACCGACATTGCGGGTTCACCTGTTATATTTTGGGTGCGGGTAAAAGCTACAAATGATAGTGCAATTCTTATCCACTTCATTGGTTCATCCGGCGACGGTTGAAAAGAACCTATTTTGGTTGGAGGTATTCTCATTGTCGGGGATAAAAGTAAGTCATAATTTCCCTTCTGATACCAGTTTGCTATCTTTCTCGAAAACCGTTGGAGCTCCTCCCTGGCTGTCAAAAATGCCCCTCCGGTTGTTCTTAGGCTTTCTTGGTAAAGATCCCAGGTAGGGGGTTCCAGCTCATTCTGCCCAATTTTTTTCCCCAATTCCCGCTCCCAATAGGCGATAACGTGCTCCACAAAACAGGCAAAAATTAGAACAAAGGTCTGAGGAAGGTTTGGATGACTTAACTGAACTGCAGATACCTCTTCTACGTCATGGCCAAGATCTTCACATAGTTTCGCGGCATCTCGCACTGCGGTGTCACAATCAGGATGCAACGCAGTTTCCTCATTCCATCCTTCAGGTACACTGGTTAAAAACCCTATTTTTAAACAACCGGCATCATTTTTTATTTCTTCAAGGAAAGGGCGTTCTATGGATGGGGCATAGTAAGGATCACCAAGATCGGGGCCCGAGGTTACATCCAATAGAGCGGCCGAATCCCTGACAGTCAGAGTCACCGCATGTTCATGAATTATCCCTCCGCCGAGATCACCAAAAAGTGGTCCCAGTGGGTTTCGTCCTCGGGTAGGTTTTAAACCAAACAACCCACAGCAGGATGCTGGAATACGAATCGATCCGCCACCATCACAGCCGTGAGCCATTGGCATTATTCCGGCTGCTACTGCTGCTGCAGAACCGCCACTTGAACCCCCCGGCGTTAGGTTGAGGTCCCAGGGATTAAAAGTCGCTCCATGAATGGGTGGTTCAGTAGTGGTCAACACTCCAAATTCTGATGAGTTGGATTTGCCGACTATTATCAATCCGCTGGTTTTGTGACGATTCACTATTTCGCTATCTAATTTAGAGATATAGCCATGAACTGCTCGGGAACCATCACTTAAAGGTGTGTCTTTGCATTCTGCAATTAGGTCTTTCAATAAAAAGGGGATGCCGCAAAACATGGAACCAGATTTTTTTGCGGCTTTCTTTCCCAAACTCCAAGTTTCGGCAGCCGCTCGCGCTTGATCATACATCCTGTATATGACCGCATTGATCTTGGGGTTGATTTTTTCAATTCTGTGAATTGTAATTTCAAGTAATTCTGCTGGAGTGATTTCACCTTTTCGGATTAAATCACTCAAACCCATCGCATCATATTTGACCAATTCATCCACCATTATAGACTCCTTTTATTTAGTGACCCAAAATAGTAAGCGAATAGATTGAAAATAAAGCCATGAAAAAAATTGGCAAACCAACCTTTAATCTGGGCAACGATTTCTCGGTATTCTGTTAACAGCTGGATAGTACCGATTTCGTCTTTTTCCTTTGGGCGGCTGTAATCGACGACATCAGCACTAAGGTTGGCGGCGTGCTTGCGTTTAAAACCTTCTTGAGGCATAGGAGACTCCTTTTATGAGGTTTTAAAACGAAGAAGTAGGACTATAATTCAGAAACTGAATTAATATTACAAATATCCAAAGGGGCTTATGAGGTCAAGGAAAATTATGGAAGAGCAAAATCGAGGAATCTTTTTTCAGAGGTAGAAATGTTGAATGAACTTTGGATACTATGCAAGAAAACCAACTATCACTCAACTACTGATAAATTGAGAATACATGCAAAATGGCTAAATTTCAGATACGTAGATGCAACCACAACTTAGGTGAAAATACAAATATCCTAATCCGATATCAGAAACGGACTATTTCAGCAAGGGTCGAAGGATTTACTGTGGATTGTAACTGAAGACTCTTGCCAAACAATACAACATTCTTAAAAAATCAATGGAATAAGCTTTTTCGTATTGGAAGCGTAACTTACAAACTCATCTCCATATTTTTCCCTGAGGTAATTTTCTTTTAAGGGAATAAGGATAACTATAAAAATAAATGCCATTGAAATTGGTATGAATAACAGCTGAAACTGATGGGCGATCATCGCCATTCCCGTAAAAAGGACAATGTCTCCGAAATAGTTGATATGCATAGCGTGTTTGAAAAATCCACCTGTGTAAATACGCCCGGCATTTTCTCTCCTTTTTTTCCAGGAATATCTCAAGAACTCAGAACCTGAATTTAGGTATGATCCCGTAAGGAAAAGCGTAATTCCTACAAATTCGATCAATTAACTCAAAGGGAAGAATAAAACCTACTATAAATTTTGGTATAAATTTATTAATATATAAAGATGGTTAGGCGGTCAAGAGCAAAAATAGTCAGATATCTTGGACGCGAAATTTTGTCCATCAATAGGTATGCGTAGGTGGAATCTGCCGATCAAGAAAGAGCGGAGAAGGCAGGTTCAATGTTGAGACTGCCTTCTCTGTATAGAGTAAAATTCCCAAATCCGGCTGCCAACAAACTTAAGCCCAGCCGAGTTCTTTCAATGTCCATGATGCGTTCCAAATTTTTGTCATATGTTTGATTTTACCACCATCAAATTCCATGACATAGACATAGTCGGCCTCCGTTTTCTTGCCAGTAGGTGGAACAGGGCCACCTTCGCCGGTATGCGTACCTGTGATCACAGCGTAGGCACTGACATTATTCCTTTCTTCGTCCGTTGCGAAGGACTTGATCTCATATTTTGCATCGGGCATTAACGTCAGGAGTCCTTTCATCCATTCTGCATATTGTTCCAAATTTTGTATCTCAACAAGCGGTTCTGCTTGTGCGGAAAAAGTCGCATCGGCTGTGCAAAAGCTTTTGCACTCGTCCCATCCTTTCCCTTCTTCGCAAGCCTTAAAGAACTTCATGGCTGTTTCTGTAATCGACATCATGGGTCTGCCTCCTTTCACAGTGAAGGGCGGTTGAAAGATAGCCGCATCCTTTTTAAAGTGGCGGGCAATATTACGGCCCTATTATTAATAGCTATACTATACCTCGTGCCCCATAGTAAAAATTGCGGTTGGATCAATGAACACGCTCCAGGATTTCACAAATTCTTTTCCCTCATCGGTTCCAAGAAAACTGACCATGGCATCTAAATCGGATACTTCTATCTTAGCAACATACATATATGGCACTTCAGAGGGTAATTCTCCCTCAGGTTCAGAAACAGCAGGGGCAAGAACTTTATCGATTTTCCATGTGTTGAATCCTGCGCACCAAGGAGCACCTCTCATTCCTGGTACTTTCGTATTTGTGAGGTATTGATCATACTCATCGGATTTGTCTTTATCTATCAAATTATAGACAGCAAACAGAGTTGGCATCGGTTCACCTCCTATTAAATTTTGGCAGATTAAATTTTTAAGAAATTATATTAGACTCCTAACAGGAAAATCATTTCTGTCAGGAGCGAAATAGGCAAAATTTGAGGGGGCACTCCATCGTAATTAGACCATTTTTCGAGCAATTGTGAGGTGAAAACCAGAATCTTGTTCAAAATTGGTTTTAAAAACGAACAATTATGCGAGATGGCAGAAGCGGAAGCGCTATTTTCCAGTACAGATCAGATTCAGCTGGAGATGATAACTATTAGGGGAAACTATTGAAATTCTTTTATTCTATGGAGATTTTCATGTCAAGAGAAAAGAAGGGGTCACATCTTAAATAATAAATATTGACATATCAGCGTTTTCTTCGTATTGTCGCCTCACACTGAAAATCTTTCGAAATCTAAAATAGAGGCAAAGTAAATGGCACGCCCGCTGCGCATTGAATATCCTGGTGCGTATTATCATGTGATCAACCGGGGAAATAACCAGGAACAAATATTTAAAAACGACCGGGACAAAGAAAAATTTCTCGAATATCTGGAAAAAGCCAGCGAGCGATTCTCAATCATCTTTCACACCTACTGTTTAATGAGCAATCATTTTCACCTGCTGGTGGAGACGCCGGAGCCGAATTTAAGCGTTGCGATGCAATGGATCATGGTCAGCTACGCAACCTATTTCAATCGCAAAGGTGGCAGACATGGGCATTTGTTCCAGGGA
>JBGCEN010000143.1:0-12725 GCA_045106435.1 Rhodothermales bacterium | reverse complement strand
ACCGACCATTCCGTACCTGACTTTCCTGTTTAAAGGCATGGATACTGTTTTTTATTTGAGCGTTCTTGTTCGTTCTTGCATGCATCTTACTGCATTTTCGTGATTTAGGCAAGACCATTGCCATAAAGCTTTTCACATTATTGAACGGTAAACATGCAGAAGCTCTTCCTATCAACAATACTGGAGAGGAAGCGAGGAAGCCGCCGGCAAAATTCGATGCACGCTTTTGCTTTTGATGGTGCTGGATTGGGTGGGTTCTTACTTTGCCAAGCTAATTAAACAAGACCAGTCAACAGATGACCATGGCGCTGTACATTACTCTTTGATGACTTGATCGCTGTCTTCAACAGGCTGTAGCGCAATTTTCAGTACCATTCTCCGCCAGGCATTATAAGTTGCCGTCCCTTCTTTGGTCACCTCATAAATTCTTTTCGGTGGCCCGGGCTCCTCTTCTTCTTCCTTCCACGAATTCAGGTAGCCCTTTTCAGTCATTCGCTGCAAGGTAACATATACCGTGCTTTGCTTGAGTAAATCAGATGAGGCTCTAACCATAGCAAGGCCATAGCCCTGCTCATTATGCGTTAAATAGCTCAGTATAAACGCTTCTTTATTCGATAGCGTAGGGAATTTCTCCATGAAACACGCTTCGCAAGCCAGAACAGCCCGCGTTTTTGAGGATTACAATTGTAAGACTGCTTTGAACGATAATAGTTTTGATGTACGGTAATTAATCAATCAAGAACTAAAGATTCAGGTATTTAAGCACTAATAAGAAGATTATGCCATGTTTAAAATCTTTGTATAAACACAGCAGAGAGAGCAAAAGCCGAAGCATCCTTGCAGGACGCTCCGGCTTCTTCAACAAAGGGCACTGTTAGTCCAGATCGACCGACCGGTAGGCTTCAATGAGCTTCATCTCACCTTCTTCGCCGGCATGGAAATTTCCGTGCTCCATACCAAGAATCCCTCTAAAGCCTTTATCGTGTATATGCTTAAACACATTCTTGTAGTTTATCTCACCCGTTGTTGGCTCTTTCCGGCCCGGGTTGTCTCCAATCTGGAAATACGCAATTTCGTCGTATGCGGCGTCGATGTTAGGAATCAGGTTTCCTTCCTGTATTTGTTGATGATACAGATCATCCAACACTTTACACGCCGGGCTATTAACAGCCTGACAGACGACATATCCTTGCGATACTTTTGTCAGAAACAGTCCTGGATGGTTGTAGAAGTTTAAGGGCTCCAAAACCATAACCATGCCGTGCGGTTCTAAAATAGCGCTTGCACGCTTGAGGACCTCAACCACATTTGCTGTCTGGTATCCCATATCCATCCGCAGATCAACATGGCCCGGGACAACGGTCATCCACGTTGCATTTACTCGTTTAGCAACCTCAACAGATTCCTTGATTTCGGCAAGAAATTTATCATGGGTCTCAGGATTCACCAGGCCAGGTTCTCTCCAGGAAATGCTGTGCGCAACAAATACGCCCATATCCATGTTGAGCCGGCTCATTTCAGCAGCTATAGCCTCCTGCATTTCAATCGTCCTGCCCTTCATGCCGTTATCTTCGAGTGAGCGAAAGCCCATCTCGTGCATGAATTTGAGCTGATCGATCAAATCATCTCCCGCCGTGTTCTTAAACATCCCAAAATGCGGGGCGAAGTTCATCTTAAACGGGGCACTCGGGTTCACAAATGAACCTGAAGAACTCGCACTCGCCGTCGATACGCCGGCGGCGGTCCCAGCCAACGCAGCACTTGCCACTACACTGTTCTTTACAAAATTGCGTCTATCCATGATGTAATAATGGGGCTAATGAAAAATACCGAACAGGACTTCAATTCTCGCGAGGCATGCTCTCTCATTGAACAATAGTCCTTGGTGGAATTCGATGTTTTGAAGAGAAAAGGAGGGGCAAGCGTAGTTTTTGTTGCTCTTACCCCTCTTCTCTCAATCCCTCTTCAAATTATATAACAATCCAGATTCACGTACACCTTACAAAACCTTGGTTTTACCAGGAATGGCAACAGGGTAATACCCATACTCATCCGGCATAACGGGCGGCTTGGCATCCCAGGCAAACTCTTTCGGCATCAAGCTCAACTCAGATTTGATGGCATCATCCCAAGAGACAATCTGGCCGGAGTACGTTGCCATGCGACCAAGGATTGAAGTCATCGTTGCCTTTGCGCCACGCTCTGCATCAGCGTATTTATACTCGCCGGCAGAAATTGCAGCAAACAATTTGTCGTGCTCTACCTGGTACGGATTTTTGTCGTTCGCATCATCGTGCTCCCAAATTGTATAGCCGCTAGGTGTTTTCAGCACGCCCGGCTTAGGCGCATAGCCATTGGTACCTTGCAGCGATTCGGTTACCCGGTTTACACAGCCTTCAATATGCCGGCATTGGCTGAACATCCGTGATCCATCTTCATACTCAAATTCTACAAAATGATGGTCAAAGATCTCACCATGGTCTTTACCATTGCGCACCTGCCGGCCACCCATGCCGTGTGCCCTGATCGGTGTTGCCTGTTTGGCCCAGTTAGATACGTCGATATTATGAATATGCTGTTCTGTTATATGATCACCGCATAGCCAGTTGAAGTAATACCAGTTTCTCATCTGATACTCCATTTCTGTTTGGCCCGGCTTTCTAGGTCGCACCCAAACACCTGCGCTATTCCAATACACATGGGTTGTTACGATATCGCCAATGGCACCGGCGTGGACGCGCTTCATCCATTCTGTATACACTTTCTGGTAGTGGCGCTGCAAACCAACCACGACATTCAATTTCTTCGCCTTGGCTTTCTCAGCAGTAGCCAAAACGCTTCTTATGCCCGGTGCGTCTGTTGCAACCGGCTTCTCCATAAACACGTGTTTGTCGGCATCAATAGCAGCTTCAAAATGAATCGGACGGAAGCCTGGAGGTGTTGTCAGGATTACAACATCAGAGGCTGCAATAACATCTTTGTACGCGTCAAATCCAACAAACTGACGTTCCTTTGGGACATCAATACGATGGCTGTCCTCCATCTCGTCCTTGATGTTCTTCAGGCTACTATCGAGTCGATCCTGGAATGCCTCGCCCATTGCAACAAGCTTCACATTTTCACTTGCACGAAGCGCTTGCACTGCAGCACCCGTACCACGCCCCCCACAACCAATCAAGCCAACACGAATGGTATCAGCACCCTCTGCAAATGCAAAGTTTGACGAAGCCACCAACCCGGCTGCGGCTGCGGCGGATGTCTGCACAAACTGCCGGCGAGAAAGTGGAAAAATCTTCTTTGTTGATTTCTTGTCCATAAAATTTACCTCCTTTAAACAATTCTAAGGTTGCCGAACGATCCTGAATCCTACAAAGTATCCATCCGAAAGCCACCATTTGCTTTTGGGGATCTGGGGATCGGTTTCATTCCATTTCCAGTGTTTTTTTGCACGTGCATGAACATTGACTTTTTCAGCAGGGTCTTTAAAAGATCCACCGCGGGTTACCGGTTTTCCATCGTGGCCGGTTACCCATTCCAATACATTTCCCAGCATGTCATACGCACCAATTGCATTGGGCTGCTTAACACCCACTGCTTGCGTTTTGTCTTCAGCATTTTCTTTATACCATGCCATTTCACCAAGCATGTCCTCCTCAACCATTTCACCATCCGACGTGCCACCTTGTGCTGCCAATTGCCACTCAGCATCAGTTGCCAGACGGTAGGTTTTCCCTGTCTTTTCAGACAGCCATACGGTGAATTGCTCAGCTGCATGGTAGGTTATACAAATGGCAGCATATCCCTGGTGTCCATAGCCATAATCTGGTGATTGATAAGGCCGGCTCGGACGCGTCTTGCCATCTGCATTTTTTAACCGCTCGTTTTCTTCCAGATCGAGCTGGTAAGCAAAAATATCGTACAAGTCCCACGTTACTTCCGTTGTACTTATCCAAAACGGGGCAACATCTACTTCTTGCGTATCTTCTCCTATCTGCAGTGTGACTTCCCCTCCGGGGACAGGGACCATGTCAAAGGCTACCAGACTTTCTTCTATGGTCTCAGTATAACGAGAAAGTGTATCTTGCGGAGAATGCTCCGCCGTACCAGCTAAACTGTCAGGTGGGCCGACAAAAAAAGACGCGGCTCCCAGCCCCACGAAGCTGCAAAAAATAACTGTATTTAAGATCGCCTTGGATGAGAGACGAAAGAATCCTAAATCTCCAGATTGCTCCATGAACGTATTGGGCTCAATAATTTTTGTGATACTGTGGATTCCATTGATTTTCGCCAGTGGGTGCCAAACGGCAGCAGAGAAATCAAGCAAGAGTCCAACGAGTTTGTATAAGTATCAGTATACTCAACTCCATTTAGGCGTTCAAGTCAGAATTGTAGTCTTTGCCGAAAAAGAAGAAAAAGCTAAAACAGCTGTTAAAGCTGCGTTTAACAGGTTTGCAACACTGGAAGACGTTTTTAGCAATTACAGAGCAACCAGCGAGGTAAGTCGTTTAACATCAACAACTTACAACAAATTCAATAAGGTATCTAATGAGCTGTTCAGCGTGCTGGAATCCAGCATAGCATTCTCGAACGAGACGCATGGCGCATTCGATATTACACTGGGTCCACTGATCGAACTTTGGAGGAATGCACGAAAACAGCAGGTTTTGCCAGATCATGTCAGCCTAGCTAGCGCGTTTGATCGCGCCGGCTGGCAGAAAGTGATGTTAAACGCTGAAGATCAAACGGTAAAACTCATGGCCGAACAGATGATGCTGGATATGGGCGGGATTGCAAAAGGATTTATTGTCGACGAAGCGATGTCAGTGCTTCGGCAGCACGGGATAGATCGCGCTCTGATCGAAGCCGGCGGCGAAATTCTTGTAAGCGGCCCTCCCCCGGACAAACCCGGCTGGTTTATCGAAGTACCCGGCGCAAACACTGATTCTCGTATCGCCCAAACTGCACGTACACTTAAAAACGCGGCCATTGCAACTTCCGGTGATACTGAACAATTTGTTACCATAGATGGCCTGCGTTATTCGCACATCATCGACCCACTTACAGGCCTGGGCAACACAAGCCGGCGCATGGCTACCGTAATCGCGCCCAATGGAGAAACGGCGGATAAGTTTGCAACCGCCTTAACCTTGATGGATAGCCTGAGTGCGGAGCAACTAATTCGCTCACATCCGGAGGTCATTGCTTTTACCCGAGTGGCAAAAGATTAAGCTCATTCCAGACGCTACGAGGCCTTGATTCGGCCAGAATCAGGTCTGGTCCCAGTGCCGTCTTACGTCCTGTTGAAATCGCGTCTCAATCCCAATCAATTCCCTTTACGGGCAGGCCTTCCAACTCCATGATCCGCAGTGCGTTTGTTGTTGGACAGGGGCCGCTGTGCAGGCGGTAATCAAAAACCATTTTCCCATCCTCAATCTCCTCTCTAAAGTTATAATTTTGAATATGAGGAATCTCATCTTCTAAATGAACCAGTTCCAGATCATGCGTGGCAATTAGTCCCACGCCGTGCCCGCCAGCTAAAGAACGGATAAATGCACGGCTTCCGATCAAACGTTCGCGGTTATTTGTGCCCCGAAAAATTTCATCCACCAGAAAAAACAGAGGATACGGATGGGGATCTCGAAATGCATCATACAATGCTTTGAGTCGCTTGACCTCAGCATAAAAGAAGGAAATGCCATCGTTAATCGAGTCATGGACTTGAAGGCACGTATAAACGCGCATAGGCGCCACACTGAAAGAAGCTGCATCAACTGGAGCGCCCATATAGGCCAGTTGCAAGTTTACGCCCAGCGTCCGCAAGAATGTACTTTTACCGGACATGTTCGAGCCGGTAATGATGATCACCCTGCCCAGCGTATCAATCGTGAAATCGTTTTTCACTTTACTTGCTTCATCCAACAACGGGTGCCCTACATGCCGTGCAGTTAGAGTGGGGAAAGCCTCTGATGGTGTGTTCAGGATATCCGGATAGACATAGTCTGAATGCAAATCGGCAAATGTGGCCATCGAAGACAAGGCTTCGAGTTCGTGCCACACGTTCAGCCAAACGGGCAACTTATGTCTAATTGATTGTTTTGCCAGATGCAGGCGATACGTAAAAAACAGGTCCCAGGGCATCAGTATGTTCAAGGCCGGTGCCATGAGTCCACCCAAGGCCATTTGCAAGCTCACAAAGGCTGCAATACGCTCGATCCGGCTGAGATCATTAGATGGCTTTGCAGTTGAATCCAGGAACGGCTTGCATAGTATTGCGGTTCGGGGCATTTTATGATAGTGATGCACCTCGAGATACGCCCAGACCGATCGAAATCTTTTTAGCCCTTTTTCGATTTTAAAGGCTTCGTGTGACGCAGAGCCAATATTTCGATGAGAGAGTGAATAGATAGCGCCATATAAAATCAGGGAAGCGATCCACCACGCCGGCAGCAAACCTACCACGTGCAGTGCCACCAGGACGATGTTCACAATGGCGAGACCAAAGAGCACGTTCAATACACGTAATAATTTAAACGGTGTATCTCGATCACCCACCCATTTCAACAACGTTTCTCCATCCCAGGGCTCTTCATCATTGGCAGACACCAGCTTGCTGGCCAATGAGACATGATCTCTGAACAACGTGGTTTCAGCAAGCTCTTTTACCAGTATTTGTCGCTCTGCTATGCGGCCGGGATCAGGAAATGGCTCGAGTAGCCAATGCGCAAGTCGTTCGCCTCCACCTCGGCTTGGCGCTGTGTTCATCAACTGGTGCATCGAGCGGTACCCGGTCAGATTGAGATCTAATTCAAACGGGTGGCTTGGGTCAGGCATGAGATGCAACGGGGCCGGCAGGTTAGCCCAATCTCGCTGCATCCGACTCAAATGTGCTTGTTTAATTGCTTTCCAATAGCGATGCCGCTTGGTGCTATTCAATATCTTGTCATGAAAAAAAACGAGCGCACCAAAGCAGACAATCCCCACCACCATCACGCCCCAACCTGCCCCAAAAGAACCTTGCCGAAAAAGAAAAATACAGACTACACTCACAAATAATACAACACACAGACGCACCCTGGAATAGCGTAAGCTTAATACTTGAAGTCGCTGAATTCGCCTATCGAGACGCCTGGCATAGCGTTCTAACAAGTCAAAGTGTTTTGATTTTTGATTCGTGTGTGACAAAGCCATCCAGTTACCTCCTTATCGACCCAGGTTTTCTTCTGAGGAAATCCACGCACAGTACAGTTGGATGTTCTCTTATCAATCATTTCACCTGTGCATTTCCAGATAATTCAATGTGCGCTCAACAGAAGGAGAAACGACGGATAAATTCGCAACCGCCCTGCACCTGATGGATAGCCTGAGTTCGGAGCGACTGATTCGCTCGCGGATGCAACTTCTAAGTATTTTTGCTTTTTTTGCCGCCCTGTCCATTATCAGCAAAGCAATGTCCAATCTGAGTTAGCCGGCGCATAGCTGTGTCCATTAGATTTTCTACCAGAGCCATATAGAAGGGTGCGATAAGAACGCACTCATGAAAAAATGGCTGGGACATGACCAGATTTTGCTGTGCACGACGCTAATACGATTAAAACAATGATGGCACACATGCAGCATCTGTTTTCTAAACAGTAAGCAACAATTAGACGAGGTTATTACATGTCAACTATTTGCACATTTCCCAAGCCCACATCGATCTCTTTACATGCCAAGTTAGATACAGAGCCAGTTAAAAAACTTAAGGCATTGTACGCTTCCGATGCTGATTTCAGACAGAATGTAGCGCAGGCATTTTCCAACCTGGTGAATAAGCCAACGGGTGAATCAAATCCGTGGCAAGGAAAAGGCATCGAAGACCTTTATACTTTTTTCAATGAGTGGTATTACTTTCTGCCTAAAGCGGAGGATAGTCTGGATCGCATCAAGGAATTTGCCATGTTGTATTATCGCAATCCTTATGGACTCAAACTTGTCAAAGAAGAACCGGGTTTGAGCTGGACCAAGTTCTTTGTTGAGGAGCGAGGAAGATACATGGATAGTGCATTATCTAAATCAACAATTGATCAATGGTTAAACGAGCCGTCTCTTCCACATGACGATTTTGTAATACCCGAAGATGGGTTTAAATCATTCAATGAGTATTTCACACGGGTCTTAAAAACAGGCGCTCGCCCTGTACAGGGAGTCAATGACGCTTCAGTTGTTGTATCTCCAGGGGACTGCATAATCAACATGATTAACAGCGATATCACGTCGGATTCCCAGATTCCCTTAAAGGGTAGAATGACGTTGAATGTCGGTCAGTTATTGGGGCACTCTAAATATACAGATCACTTTCTTGGTGGCACAGCAATGTCCTGCTTTTTAATGCCCGATTCTTACCACCATTATCATTCCCCAGTATCAGGTACGCTGGTTGAATCGAGAGAAAATGTAGGTGCATTGTATTTTGGGATGGACGATATGCCGGCCATGTTTGGTCAAGGCAATCTTGGATTCAATCAAGATTTTAGCGTTTTCGAGCAATTCAGACACGGATATTTTGTTATAGAAACGCAGCGCCACGGGTATGTTGCCGTGATACCCGTTGGTCTGAATACAATTGGATCCGTTGCATTCGAAGATCGCTTTAAAGATATCGATGAAAGGACCGCAATCCCACTTGTCAAGGGTGAAAGGCTAGGTTGCTTCAAATACGGAGGATCACTGGTTGTGTTGATCTTTGAACGCAATCGAGTAGACTCGATAAAAATACAGCAAGGGCAACAAATTGGTATCCTGCATTAGTTTGGCAGCAAAGATGAACTGATTTTTCTGTGTGCAACCATCTATTCATACTGCCAAACCCTTTGATAAATTCAGCGTGCTACAGTGTCTACTGTTGCAGGACCCCCAAGTCAATCCGATTTGGATCTGTAAATACATGCTCAGGCAGTTCATCATAGGCACCTACGTTGGGTAGGATAAACGGGCCATTGCGGCCTTCCCCGCGGAAGTCGGAGAGCATGATGTTGCCATATTGCTTCCAGTTTCCCCATGGACGGGTCCATGACGACTCAGCATCGGATGCATTCCGAAAAAAGGACCACTGGCTGACCAACATCGTCTCTTTGTCTACATAAACGTGGTACTTGTTCTGCGGTGTCAGTCCTACGCTTTCGAAGGTTAGCTGCAGCATTTCAGCCGGCCGCTCGTCTTCTGTGGTTGACTCGCCCACGTATTTAAGCGTCACACCACTATCCTTGAGTTTGTAGGGCATGATGAACCAATATCCACTATTGACCCAGGCACGATAAGCGCCGGCCAGTACGTCATCTTTATCAGCAATTTCTTCACCATCCGCCCATGCACGCCCTTCTTTGGAGTTCACGTTCATCAAGACTACGAGACTGTCTTGCTGGTAACGAAACTCGCCGGACCACTTGTCCCAGATTTGTTCGCCCCGGCCAAATCCCCATGAGAGGTAGCGCGTGTTATCCCAGTTTTTCCGCCCGCCCATGCTTTGCATTACGGCATCAGCAATTTCGATGGCGCGTGCATCAGAACCTTCCGTGTTGAATCCCTCCATTGCGGGATTTTCATCGGTTTGAGCGTAGATTGAGGGGACTAAACTGAATGTAATGATGATGGCTATGGAGACGAGGGCAAAGCGTTTCATTGTTCTGTTATTTGATGAGGTCATGCAAAATACGGATCTTGGCCGTCAATGGGAATTTTTTTAATCTTACCGTCGGTTCGGTATAAAAACTTTCAAGAAACAGGCTCAATACATTCTTTTTGTCATCCTGAACGAAGTGAGGGATCCATAGAATTCATTTGGCCACCTCAACTGTTTTAAAGCTGGCATGGATCCCTCGACTTCGCTCAGGATGACGTTGAAAATGGCCTTTTTCTGTGCCTTTAACTACTTCTTATCCCGAACTTAGGTTAATCTTGGCATCCGATAGACATCGATTCTGACGAGATCCAAACTGACAAAAAATCCAGATTCCACCCTTCGGGAATTGCAATTCCTGCAAGGCAAAACCTGGATTTTGAATGACGTACGCATATTTCTGCATTAAGCAGAAGATCAACCAGTCACGTGTGCAAAACTGATGCTGATGCTTTCGTACGGGTCATCCCCTGGATGATCGTGTTCTACGATGTAGTGTTTCAATCCTGCCACATCGGCATTCGCAAATATGCCCGCAAAATCGACATCGCCGGCGCCAACATTCCTCAATTCCTTGTCAGCTAGCGAGTAATCTTTCACGTGGCACAGCGGAAAACGGCCAGGATGCTCTGCAAAATAAGCAGCTGCATCAGCGCCGGCAGCTGTTGCCCAGCAAAGATCCAACTCGATATCAACAAGATCAGGGTCTGTATTTTCCATGAGGACATTCATCGGGAGCTGACCATCAATCTCTTCGAATTCAAATTCATGATTGTGGTAGGCAAACTTCATCCCCCCTGCTTTAACCTTGGCCCCCACTTCGTTGAAGAAATCAGCCATGGCCTTGTAATCATCGATGGTTTCGTAGGGAAGTCCGCCGGGATGGGGGCAAATCAGGTAGTCGTGCCCCAGTACCTGTCCTTCACCAATGATCTGCTCAAGATTATTCTTGAATGCATCAGATCCCATGTGCGTTGATGGTGCAGAGATATTCAACTCATCCATCAAAGAGCGAATTTGTTCAGGCGTAAGATTGTGGTATCCCGCCATCTCAACTTCCTTAAAACCAATTTCAGCAACCCGTCTGATGACAGGTTCAAAGTCATTATTGACGATGCTTCGCAGCGTATAAAGCTGGAGTCCAACTGTGGAAAGCCCCAGACCCGCTTTGCTCATCTCCATCGCTGGAGTTTCCGAATCTGAAGTATCAGCACAGTTAAGTGCAAAGCCGGCGACGGCTGTTAGCCCCATGCTTTGCAAAAATAATCGACGATCCATTTTTTTGTTATTTCGTTGTTTGTTCAATACCAACTGCTTGCTTACAGCTGAATATTACCTGTTACAAATTGTTATTCTTCATTTCATTTGCAGCGAATTCCACAGCGCGGGCTGTGAGTGCCATGTATGTAATCGATGGATTCTGACAAGCAGAAGACGTCATACATGATCCGTCTGTAACAAAGAGATTGGGCACATCATGTGCCTGGTTGTTGCCGTTCAGAACAGAGGTTCTGGCATCACGGCCCATCCGTGCGGTGCCCATTTCATGAATACAAAGACCGGGGGCAGCGCCAACGCCATCCTGGTCTTTTGTAGCTTCGTACGCATCAAAAATCTGGACATTAGTAGCGCCGGCGGCTTCAAGCATTTCTGCAGCAGATTCGCCCATGTCTTTGCGCATGGCAATTTCGTTATCACCCCAGCTACAATCGATGCGTACCAGCGGAATACCCCACTGATCCACTTCATTCGCGTCCAGCACCATTTTGTTGTCAGGGCTTGGCAATGCCTCTCCCCATGCACCAAGCCACCACGACCACGGCCCTGGATCTCTCAGTGAATCCTTTAGCGATTTGCCAAATCCTTTCATACCATTGCCACGGTTCCAACTTGCTCTCCGGGCGCTGCCCTGGAAGCCATATCCCCGAACAAAGTCTGGATGTGTAGTTTCCGGACTGATGTTTCGGAAACGAGGTACATAGCAACCATTCGGGCGGTTGCCATAATAATATTTGTCTTCAAAGCCCGGCATGTCTCCTGTTGCACCTACCAGGAAGTGATGATCCATCAGGTTTTGTCCCAACACACCGCTTGAATTAGCAATACCATTCGGGAAGCGATTGGATGTAGAGTTCAGCATGATCTGCGTGGTGCCAATGGTAGAAGCACACATGAAAATCATTTTGCCGCGATACTCAGTCATCTCTTTTGATTCCGCATCCACAACACGGACGCCAACTGCTTTATCCTGTGCTTCATCATAAATAATAGAGTGCACCACGCTATTCGGCTGCAGGGTCATATTCCCCGTAGCCATAGCAACAGGCAACGTCACAGCGACGCTGCTAAAGTATGACGATGTTGAACACCCACGATGGCAGGGGCCGCAATAGTGACACGCAGCACGTCCTTTGTGCTCCTGCGTAAGGATAGCAGCCCGGCCAATTGTCATCGTCCTTCCGGGGAAGTTATCTTCAATGGCCTTTCGTGTGTGTTTCTCCACGACGTTCATATCCATTGGGGGCAGAAACTTGCCATCAGGTAATTGCGGTAAACCCAATGCTTCGCCGCAGATACCAACATAGTCTTCTACATAATCATACCACGGCGCGATGTCGTTGTAGCGAATCGGCCAATCCACCCCATGGCCATCTTTCAGGTTTGCGCCAAAATCGATGTCACTCCAGCGATAACACTGCCGGCCCCAAATCAATGAACGTCCCCCTACCTGATTTCCTCGCAACCACGTAAAAGGCGCATCTTCGAGATACGGTTGATCTTCATCTTTAGCATAAAAATGCGCACTCGTCTCATTGAAGTTACCGGGATCTCTTGCAAGTACCGGGTTTTTTTCGCGCACTTCGCGCCCCATGGCCCCTCCCCGAAAGCTAAACTGCCAGGGTGCCTTATGCTCAGTTATGTAATCCTTGCCGTGCTCAATAGGCCGGCCTCTCTCCAGAACAAGCGTTTTAAGTCCCTTTTCACAAAGCTCTTTTGCAGCCCAACCACCAGATACACCTGAGCCAACAACAATGGCATCATATTCTACGGCTGATTGTGCAATATTAAT
>JBGCEN010000142.1:0-11474 GCA_045106435.1 Rhodothermales bacterium | reverse complement strand
TCACGTTGCGTACCGTGATGTAGCAATACAGAGAGATTGGGAGTAAATCGTTCAACTTCTTTTTGCCAGTTTCCTATCACAGATGTAGGACATACCAGCAGTACCGGCCGTTTTAGGTTTTTATCATAATTCTTTTGAATTAGCGCCAATGTTTGGATCGTTTTTCCAAGCCCCATATCATCAGCCAAACAGGCTCCCAATCCCCATTGCTCGTGGAACGCCATCCACGAATAGCCGCGTAACTGATACGGCCGCAGGGTGCCTTCAAATTTCTCCGAAACCACCTGCTCTTCTACAGTAGAATCATCCTTAAGCTGATCCAGCAAATCGCCAATCCAGCCAGATGCCTCAAAGCCTTCAAAAGACAATTCACCAGGGGCCTTTGACATGCCAAGTGCCATTTGAACAATTTGGCGGGCAGTCATCTCCTCAGCACCGGATTTCTTCCAGTACTCAACCACGGCTTTTATCGTATCCAGGTCAACATGCACCCATTGTCCACGCAAATTGATCAGCGGCATTTTAGCGCGTGATAACGCATCAATTTCCTCCCGGGTGAGCACCTCGTCGCCAAGTGCTACCTGCCAATCAAATTGAACAAGATTGTCTAAAGAAAGGCCGCTGTTCGATTTCATGATTGGACTCTTCACAGTAGCATGCGCCGACAATCGTCCACGTGTACCTTTGCGAATCCACCAGGAAGGAAGCAGTACACCAAAGCCAGACTGACGAAGCAACCATGCAGTTTCTGTCAAAAACCTGAACGCCTCCTGTGTACCTATTTCAAAACCGCCGGGGCGCGACTTTTTCAAAGGCTCCTCCATTATAGAAACCAGTCCCGCTGCCTGCCCTAAAGAAACGAGTAAATACTCATGCGGACTGAACCCCCGTTTGTTAAACAGAGATGCAGTTTGTTTATCCGGGTCCCAGGCTTTTTCAACATCAACCAGAAGACTGGGATCATCAACAGCCTGAAGTAGAAAGCGTATGTACCAGGTATTCTCGTCGATGCCGTTCAAAACGGGCTCTTCGAGACGAAAAACGAGCAAAAAAGAGGTCTGAGCAGATACTGAAATCGAATGCTGCCATTCCTCAATTTTTTCGTTTAGGTGTGCCAGATCAGCCCAAGGTGCTGTCATGTTTCCTTCTGACGCACTCAATGCATAGAGCCATTGATCATGCACGCTATCAAACACAGCCGGCGAATCTGATGATTTTTGTGCCACCACCCCAATATCTCGCACTAAATGATCCACAAATAAACCCAAAATCTCCTTGAGTATTATCGCAGCAGGTTGAGATGGCGCCTCTTCATTTGACTGGGCGCGTTCATTGGACAGGGCGCGAACAGAAGCCGGCATGGCCTCTGCAAGAACCGCCAACCGGGTCGCTTCTTCACCCAGGAAAACAGGGAGCCATTTTGCATAGAACCTGTCATTTTCTGAAATGAGTCCAGGCAAAAACTGCTCATTTGTAACCAGTACATTTGCATACCGAAATGCAGTGGCACAAAATTGCAAACCCTCGCTAGCTAGAATGCCTGGTGCCAATACGGCTCTTTTATTACACGTGACCAACAGGTCGATCACCTGCTCATTGTTCAGCGGTATTGCTGTAATTTGCCACGGAGAAATAAAAACATCACCCTTTAGCTGCACACTATTTTCCCAAAGAATAGGACTGGAAGGAAGCGGTGACTTTAATGTGGATGGAAGCCACACTTTGACGGTACGCGTGGTTTCAACATCGAAAGATAAGTCGGCTTCCCAAAGTGCTTCAGAAAATTGTGCTTCCGTTGGATTAAAAGGCGACCATCGGAGATGGGCCAGATCATTTGCTTTGGTTGATTTTCTAGTGGTTTTTTTTGCTTTAGCAGATTTCGCACTCGATGCTGCTGCAACCTCAGCCCACAAGTAGAACCCGCCGGATAAAAACCCTAAGTGTAAAATAATCATATCAACGGAGGCCCATCTTCAACATCCAGATTCCCCGAATTAAGCAAACAGGTTATTGAAGCTCAATTTTATCAATTCGGCAAAGCTTTGAATATCGAACACCCAACAAGGAATGTCCAATTTCCGAAATGTTTTTCAAATCCTTCAATATTCAAAATTCCTTGTTGGGTGTTCGATATTCAAAGCCTTTATTCAAAATCAACATCCAATAGACAAGATAAGGACGGGAAAGAAGTTATCCAGCGTTCAACTCCTTGATCCTGATGCGTCAATACGCGAAATTGACCCTGGCACCACCATCAATCAATCGCTCCAACAACTTTATGTTTGCCAAGACAAAATCTCTCATCCTATTACTGTTAACCATTTTTTTCACTCAGCTTTCTACGGGCCAATCAACAGACCGGCTCCGGGTGCTTTTCCTGGGTGACAATGGCCATCATGAGCCGGCCAAGCGTATGTTGCAGATTTATCCGTTCATGGCCGAACGCGGTATCCAGTTGGTGTATACCGATGACGCTTCTGAGCTGAATCCGGAGAATCTTGCGCAATACCATGCGCTCATGTTCTTTGGCAACACCCCCCACATTTCACCCTCAGAAGAAACCGCCCTGCTGGATTTTGTAGCCAACGGGAAAGGCCTTGTTACCCTCCACGCCGGCGTGGCCATGTTTGCCAACTCGGATGCCTATACCAATCTCGTTGGCGGTACCTTTAAAAGCCATGGCGTCGGTACCTTTACCGTGAACCACGTCCGCCCAAATCATCCAGCCATCAAAGGTGTCGCGCCGTTTACCAGTTGGGATGAATCTTATATCCACATGCGCCATAATCCCGATAAAACCATCCTCGCTTTTCATGAGGAAGATGGCCGGCGCGAGCCATGGACCTGGGTGCGGAATCATGGCGAAGGACGCGTGTTTTACACCGCGTGGGGGCACGACGAGCGCACCTGGTCTAAGGAAGGATTTCACCAACTGGTTGAACGCGGATTGCGATGGGCCGTTGGCGATTGGGCCCTCGATGCAGATTGGGCGCCGGCTGCGCTTACCTACGAGGAGGACGGCAAGATGCCTTACTACCCCGCCGGCGAAGGCTGGGGTGTAACTGGGGAGCCTTTCACGGAGGCGCAAACCCCGCTGTCGCCAGCTGCTTCTATAGAACAAGCCTTTGTAGAGCCCGGCTTCCACATGGAGCTGTATGCAGCAGAACCAGAAATCATCAATCCCATCGACATGACGTGGGATGAACGCGGCCGGCTATGGGTGGTCGAGACCATCGATTACCCCAACGAATTTAAACCCGAACGCAAAGGACTGGACCGCATCAAAATCCTTGAGGACACCGATGGAGACGGCAGGGCTGATAAATCAACCATCTTCGCTGAAGGACTCAATATTCCCACAAGCCTGGTCCTTTCCAATGGCGGTGTGATTGTGGCCCAGGCACCAGACATGCTATTTCTCAAAGACACGGACGGCGATGACCGTGCTGATGTGCATGAAGTGTTGTTTTCAGGTTGGGGAACGAATGACACCCACGCCGGCCCAAACAATCTGCGCTATGGGCTCGATAATCAGATCTGGGGCGCGGTTGGATATTCTGCGTTCAGAGGATCTCTGAACGGAAAAGATTCGCTTCGATTTGGCCAGGCTATTTTCCGATTCGATACAGATGCGTCGAAAATCGAGCACATGGCAACCTTCAACAACAATACATGGGGGCTTTCATTCTCTGAAGATGGATTTGTATTTGGATCTACGGCGAATGGCAACCCGTCCATGCATTCGGCCATTCCCGAACGATATTACAAACGGTTGAAAACCGATGCCAAGTCGCATGTACTGAATACCATCGCGGACGATGCTTCTTTTTTCCCTATAGCACCTAAAGTCAGGCAAGTAGACTGGCACGGAAAATACACCGCCGGCTCTGGATACGAGATCTACTCAGCACGCAGTTTCCCTAAAGAATACTGGAACAGGGTTGGATTTATCGGCGGCCCCACAGGGCACTTGCTTGGCAAGTTTATACACGAACCCGCCGGCAGTGGATTTACAGCCATGAACGACTGGAACATGGTGGCAAGCCGCGATGAATGGTTCTCCCCGATTCAAATCCGCGTAGGCCCCGACGGTGCGCTATGGGTCATCGATTGGTACAACCTCATCATTCAGCACAACCCGCAGCCACCGGGATTTGAACTGGGCGAAGGGAATGCCTACGAAAACGAGTTAAGAGATAAACAACATAGCCGGATTTACCGCATCGTACATAAAGATATGCCGGCGACCAATGAAATGAACCTTGCCAATGCCTCTGCACAGGCACTGGTTGATGCGCTTCAATCAGACAATATGTTCTGGCGCACAATGGGCCAGCGTCTTCTGGTTGAACGAGGAAATACAGACGTACTTCCGCAACTCTACAATTTGATCGAAGATGAACGGGTCGACGAGATCGGTTTAAATCCAGCGGCCATTCATGCACTATGGACGCTGCACGGCCTGGGTGCTCTTGACGGATCGAACACAAAAGCATTGTCTGTGGCCACCCACGCACTACATCATCCATCCTCGGGTGTGCAACGTGCAGCGCTTATGACACTGCCCCGAACATATGAACTGCTTGATGCGATGCTGCAAGCCGGCATGTTACCTGATCCTGCTGTACCGGAAGGCATGAGCTACACGGTTCCTACAAGCATGATGGATGCAGCAAAAGCTCAAACAAGATTGGCTGCTGTACTCGCCGTGGCGGATATTCCTTACTCCGAACACGCCGGCAAAGCAGTGGCTGACCTTATCGGTGTACCAGACAATGTAAATGACGAGGGCATTCGTACTGCTGCTATGGCCGCCGGCATTCAGCACGGACAGGCTTTTCTAAGCCATGCCATGAAGCTAGAATCATCGAGCGACACCACCTACACCAAAAACCTGCAAGAAGTCCTGAGCACCGTTTCAGGACAGTTGGCAGCTTCAGGTACATCGGAAGACCTGGGTGATTTATTGCAGTCCCTTGAGGGCGCAGACCCAAAGATCGCCGGCGCGATGCTGGATGGCATGGCTGCCAACTGGCCGCAAGATCTGCAACCTGTTTTTGAAGCAATGGAGCAAAGCCGTATGACTGAATTTTATGAACGGCTAGCAACGATAAGCACTGCATTTGGTGCAATTGTAGAGCGCTGGGAGTCTTCGGAGTAGAGAAAGGATTTTAAATCTTTCATTATTGGACATTCCTTGTTCGGTGTTCAAAATTCAATTTAGTAAAGTAATCGCCTAACCTTTCAACGTTTACAATAAAGAGAAAGAGGGATCAAAATATTGATCCCTCTTTCTCTTTATTGTAAACGCTCTCCCGAAATTTACCGACGAACCACCGTCATCCGGCGCACCTGCGTACCAACAGGCGTTGTGAGTCGGCATATGTAAATACCGCTCGCGAGCCCTGCCGCGTTAAAGTTTACGACGTGTTTACCTGCTTGCATGCTGCCTCGTTTGAGCACTTCAATTTGCCGGCCGGTCATGTCATAAACTGTCACATCAGCGCGCATTGTGGTTGGCAATTCAAATTCAATGCGTGTGCGTCCGGTGAACGGATTCGGGTAGTTCTGTTGCAACGTGAGGTTGACGAGATTTTCGTCTCCCACACCAACAGAACCGCCGCCGTCATCTCCGCCACCTCCGTCTCCACCGTCGTCACCTCCGCCATCATCGCCTCCACCGTCTCCACCACCATCACCGCCGCCATCACCTCCATCACCGCCGCCGTCTCCACCGCCATCACCGCCACCGTCGCCATCTTCTCCTGTTGTACCATCAATGAATCCGAGTGCGCCAAAATTACCGCCGAATACGGCGTTTACGGCTTCTGGATCGATACCCAGCCAATTCTTCAGTACAGAGCTATACACCTGCCGAAAGTCAGTGGTGTGCTCAACATTGCCATTACTAAACGTATTGCTCAGATCTGATTCCTCACCGTAGAACCCGCCGGCAACACCATTGCCCATAACGATCACCGGAGCAGCAGCTCCGTGGTCTGTACCATTGGAGCTATTCTCGCCAATACGCCGGCCAAATTCAGAGAAAGTCATCGTTAATACCCGATCACCATCGCCAGTGGCGTTGAGGTCTTCGTGAAAAGCCGACATCGCGCCGCCCAGTTTTTCCATCAACTGCCCATGGCGCGTTTCCTGGTTTGTATGGGTATCAAACCCACCAAGTCCGACCAGATAAATATGGGTTTTCATTCCACCCTTGATCATCCGGGCTACCTGGGAAATGGTATCAGACAGCTCGTTATTGCTCGGATAGTTTACGCTATTGGAGACCCCCGACATGGCCTCACTGATTATGCTGGCGTATTCGTAGGAGTCATTACTAATCGTACGGGCAAATGCCAACTCCTGACCATAAATCGAACCCGGCACATCCTGCTCATCATAGATACTCCCTCCATCTGCGAGGCGCGCAAAGATGGAATCGCTGAGGATATTCATCCCCATCGGCCCCACAGGTCCTTGCATAAGCACCGAGGCAGACTTGCCCAGTTGAACCGCCAATGGATAGTCAGGCGGATTAAGTGAATAGTCAGGGTGGGTTTGTCCCAGCGCACGACCAATCCACCCAGTATTCAGGTAATCGTCTGAACCGCTGCCAGTGGCCCAGATGTCTGTAGAGCGAAAGTGTGAGAGCGTAGGATCTGGATACCCAACACCATGAACAACGCCTAGATTTCCATCACCCCAAATAGATTCGAATCCTTCCAATGCCGGATGTAAGCCAAAATCATTATTCAGATGTACGGCATTGTTAGAGGAAATAGAGATACTTGGTCTATTCTGGTAGTAGATATCGTTAGAGATGGGCACGACCGTGTTAAGGCCGTCATTTCCTCCTGTGAGTTGGACAAGAACCAGTATGCGATCAGATTCGATATCGCGAAGGGGTTGAAACATAGAATGGTTCGCATAAGCCTGCATGGGTGTGTTACCCATCATAAAGCTGGCCGCTACGCTACCAACACCCATGCGGGTCAGGAAGTCACGCCGGCTCCACGCACGGTGATCAGCAGCGTGTGCCTTACCGTGGGAAAGCGAGCTTCCGAGTCTGGGTGTAGGAATACGGGGATGCAATTTACACATGGTATTATTTCAGTGTATTATTGTCTTAATTTTTTGATCTACCTGAAAGACATACCTTTCCCTGCAAAGCCCGTCAGGCTATCAGAGAAAAGCAAATTTGGTATCAGGTAAGTTGGAATTGCGGTAGCTGCGTCAGATAGGTCATATAGCCGCGCAGCCGAATGTTTGCTACTTGCTCTTCGATATTCCATTCATAATCGGGCATACCATCCAGCAGCACTTCAGAGAGGATTTCATACTCTTCCTCGTCCAGTGTCTGGGGGAGGAGGTAGTCCGCCAATTCCCGCGATAGCGCGTACGGGTCATTGGGATTGGACATTTCTTTGGCGAGCGGAATCAGATTGGCAGCAGCATACTCGCTGGATCCGTTGATCATATTGCTGAGGTAATTCCAGCGCAAGGGCAGCGTACCCGTAGATAACCACGATTGGTATCCGGGCCAGCCGGCTACGTTTGGCGGATCAAACAATTTCTGACCGAGTCGCTCGCCGTTTTCATAGAGCTCTATTTCACCGACTTCATCCAGGCTCAGGCCGGCTTCCACCACAAATCCGTTCAGCAACTCTATCGGGCTTTTATATCGCGCACCGATAAAGGCTTCTTCGTAAAAGTGATCGCTCGACAGCAAAGCACGCATGACAGGTGCCAACTCAAAGTTATTGGCGAGCAAAAGAGAGGCCATCTCACCGACAACATCTGCATTTTCTTCAGCATGCACAAAGAATCGATAGATGTGTCCGCATACATGATGCGCAATGGCCGACGCGCGTTCTTCGAATATGATGTCAACGGCTTCGTCATAACCAAACTGACCTGTTTGACCAAAGATGGTTTTTGTACCGAAGTCGTATCGTTTATCGTCTACGTAGTAGCCGAGTGTTGCTTCGTCTATGCGTAAACCGGTAAAAGCACGTGCCAGATTGGCGATGTCATCCTGGGTGTAATTCTCCTGACCAAACTGGTTGAAGATGCCCATCGTGAACAGCTCCAGCAATTCACGTGCATAGTTTTCATTCGGGCCGGCGTCTTTGTTTTTGATTGAATCAAGATAGATCAACATCGCCGGCGTCAAGCCCATCTCATACGTAAAGGTCTTGAAGTTACCCAATGCATGCGTGCGCAATACATCGAGATATTGGTACATGTAAGAAGAAAGATTGTACGCTTTTGCTGCAGTCACAAAATGGTTGCTCCAGAAAAACGACATCTTCTCGCGCAAGCCTAACTTGCGCATTTCGCCATTCCAGCCAAAGATGACCTCTTTCTTCTGGTTACCATCATTGGATCCACCGTTGGGATACCAATTAGGTGGTGCAGGCTTGGGCGCATTAATAGCCTCATCAATAATTTGATTGGCCAGTGCAACAGGGTCTTGTGTAAGCGCCTGATTGATTTCAGCTTTGGTCACGCCAATAGAAGTTCGGCGCAGTAAATGAGTTGCTCTTTTTTGGTCCCAGGGTTTCTGGGTTGAAGGAGTGAAAGGATCAAGGCCGGCTTTTACATTTGTTGCTGTAAAAACTGATGTTGCTGTAAAAACAGAGGCCTTTCGTTCGGGGCGGGGTGCCATTGTTGTCAAAAACCCCCGCCGACTTATCTGTTCTGTAGTACCCATGGTCTCAGAAAACGATAAAAGGGGTTATGATGATCGCAGAGAGGGGGGCGATTCATTTTGAGGGGGTACATGACAGATTACAACAACTGGGCCAAGGTGACAATCATCCTTTAAAATGACTTTTAAAGAGGGATTCACAAATTTTCAAGCGATACGCGCAACGCTTTACACAACCAATATCACTTTGATTCTAGAATAGAGAAGCCGGAGGAAAGCCGGGTGACGAGGGACGACTTTCGAATGGAGTACCTATGGAAACTTCAAGCCAGAACCGCATTCAAAGCCAGAGCAATAATGAATATTCACACAATGCAGAATCGTGAATATTTGCGCACAGCGATCATAGACCTTTTATTTAAGTAAGAACTCAAGTTGTGCGTTATTCCTGAATGAGTAAGAATGAGTCTCCAATAACCAGTAATCGGCTGCCAGATATTACTTTTTTGTATTGCCAAAAACTGATCCCTGACTACTGATAACTCAACCACAGATCTTCATATTATACCGCACAACAAAAGGATTAAGTATTAATGTAAGCGTTCTTCCCTACGCAATAGGGTTCCAATTGAACGACATATCAAAGTATCATAGATAAGCTAGATCATCCGATAGAAGAGGCTGTACATGTCCAGCGAAAAAAGAAAAAAATCTGCAGATCCCTCCGCTACCAAAAAGCAAGCCCGTAAAAAAGAGCCAAAACCAAGTCAGAGATTCTGGTTCGAAGTGTTTTCGCTTTGGTTCATGAATGAGATCGTCTTTATCATTTTGCCCATCGTGGTCATCTTGCTTATTGACATCGCATTCAGCACACAGATACAAACGGTGCTGCTACTTCCCGAGTGGAGCTTTGCAGCCATCGTGCTCTACGGTGTATCCATCAGCAATACCATTGAGCTAAAATCAAAGTATCACAACGATTTTTCACCCCGCCTTTTCACAGGCACCAAAGCGCTCACCATACTTCTGATTGGCGCGGTCATCACGCTGACACTTGCGGTGCTTAGAGAAAATGGGGTTGAGATCAGCGGTCAATTTATCTTTGTTGGTCAGATTGTGTTGTTTGCTCACTCTCTATTGAGCGTGTTGTTTGTTGTCTTCGCACGTCAGGAGCAACTCTGGTTGCCACAAAGATATCCAGAACGATTCACCGACCAGGAATTGATGCAGTATATCGTCCATCTCACTAAAGATGCTGACCAAACGCTGGGACGTCTCCGTTTTGCACTGGAAGAAACCGGGTTCAACAGCTCAAAAATTCACCCGAGGGATGAAGCCTACTTCTCGTTCTTTATCGATGAGATTGAAAAATCAATCGGCCAGATAAAAGACCGATGGGTATCGACGACGCCTGGAGAAGGAGCAGAAACAACGCGTCCGGACCGGCCTCAATTACCGCCCGTGCAAGAAGTTCGAAGAGAAATGGCCGGGTAGTGGTGATAGTGTAAAAAGAGGACAGGTGTGAAGGGTGGACTGGTGGGAAAGAACAGCAGGAGAAGAAAAGCAGGGCAAAAAAAATGCGGCCCCTGTATGATAAACCACCACTGATTCATACAGGAAAGGCCGCATTCCTTCATAGCATTATAGCTAACAGTATTACACCAAAATCTCCAGGCATGCACAGCAGTCTGGAGATTTTTTATTTAGGGAGGTTTTTTACCCCGCCAACACGAAACCTGTCTCTTTTAGAGTGATCCGAGCCCACCTAACTCCGCAGCACCTTCTCTACCTGCTCCCAGTACCGCCGGCTCAGCTTCAGTTCTTTGTCATTGTTTAACACAATGATGTAATCGCCATGGAAATAAGGCTTGAGTTCTTTAATGCTTTCCACCCGAACGATACTCGACCGGTGCACCCGAACAAAGCGCGCTGGATCCAACTTCTGCATCAACCCGCTCATGGTCTCCCGAAGCAAATGGGATTGGCCATTGATATGAATTGACACATAGTCCCCGGCAGCTTCGATGTAATCTATCTCTTCGACTTTCAGGAAGTACATGGAGTGCCTCCCTTTGATCATGATCCGTTGCAGAAAGCCTTCTCTTTGCTCTTCCACTTGTAGATCAACTGGAGGTTGATCTACAGGAGGCAAATCTACAGAAGATTGTCCGCCGGCCACCAATTCAGCCAGTTGTGCACCCAGTAAACCCACCTTCTTCTGTTGAACAAGAGTCCGGGCTCTTTCTATCGCCTGATCAAACCGCTCATCATCGAAAGGCTTGAGCAAGTAATCCAGCGCCTGCGCCTCAAAAGCACGAAGGGCATACTGATCATAAGCGGTCACAAATATAACCACCGGCATCTGCTCAGAACCTATCGCTTCGATCACTTCAAAGCCGTTCATCTCCGGCATTTGAACATCGAGAAAAACGAGATCTGGTTTTTGATTGGAAATAGCATCAACGGCAGCTTTTCCGTTATTACACGAAGCGACAACCTCGATATCGCTGTGCTGCTCAAGCAACAGTGACAAGGTGTCTCTCGCTAATCCTTCATCATCAACAATGATTGCACGAATGGAAGACATGGCTGGTCTTTATTTGAAGTCCTGGTATGTGGTGCCGCAGAGACGTTGGCACTTTGTGCTGGAGGGTTTAGGGTTTAGGGTTTAGGGTTTAGGGTTTAGGGTTTAGGGTTTAGGGTTTAGGGTTTAGGGTTTAGGGTTTAGGGTTTAGGGTTTAGGGTTTAGGGTTTAGGGTTTAGGGAAGTCTACCGATCCCTTGTCAATTATAACTCGCTAATCGCTAATTCTGTGGTTTTC